>DATIMO010000057.1:0-4098 GCA_035475215.1 Acetobacteraceae bacterium
TGGCCGGCGAAGGCCGGCCATCCACGGTCTTTACAAGCGATCGTATAAGTCCTGCCAGTCAGGATTGGTTGATACGATCAACCGCGTCTTCCAGGCCCGAGGCCAATGCTTGATGTTGTGTTCGCGTTGGAGCGCAGTGCGGATGCCTTCGTGATGTTCGGCGTACACGAGACGGGTAAGGCTGTAGCGCTTGGTGAACCCGTCCGCGATGCCCTCCCGATGCTCCCATGCGCGACGGGCCATGTTGCTGGTAACGCCGACATACAGCGTTCCGTTCGGACGGTTGGTCATGATGTAAACCCAGCCGCCAGACATGTGGGGGGCCTGAAGACGTGGGTGCCCGGGCCAAGCCCGGGCATGACGAATGATGGCATCTTCGCGCTTTCCAGCCGGTTAAGCATCGCAGGGCGCTGAATGGAACGCCGCACCCTGTTTGATGGCTGGCTGCTTCCGGTCATCCTGGTCCTGCCGCAGGTGCTGATCTCGGCGATCTTCTTCTACTGGCCCGCCGGCCAGGCGATGTATTCAAGCCTGACTACCGAAGACCCGTTCGGCCTCGGCTCGGTGTTCGTCGGTGCGGAGAATTTCGCCGATCTGTTCGCCGATCCGCGCTATGTCGCGTCGATCGTCCGCACGCTGGTCTTCTGCGCCTGCGTGGCCGTGCTGTCGATGAGCGTGGCACTTGCGCTCGCGGTGTTCGCGGACCGGGAAATCAGGGGACGCACCATTTATCGCACACTGCTGATCTGGCCGTATGCCGTGGCGCCCGCCATCTCTGCCATTCTGTGGCTGTTCATTCTCAACCCGCAGGTCGGACTGCTCGGCCGCTGGCTGAACGGGCATGGTATCCCGTGGGACTACAACATCAATGGCGGCGAGGCGTTTCTGATGATCGTGCTCGCCAGTTCGTGGAAGCAGGTGAGCTACAATTTCATCTTCTTCCTTGCCGGGCTGCAATCCATCCCGCGCGCCGTGATCGAAGCGGCGCGAATGGACGGCGCGCGGGGCTGGCGCCGCTTCCGCACCATCACCTTCCCGTTGCTGGCGCCCACCAGCTTCTTCCTGATCGTGGTCAACCTGACCTATGCGGCATTCGATACGTTCGGAACCATCTGGGCGCTGACCCAGGGCGGACCGGGGCAGTCAACCGAGACGCTGGTGATCAAGGTGTACCGTGATGGCGTGGTGAACCTCGATCTGGGATCGTCTTCCGCGCAGTCGGTGGTGCTGATGGCAGGGGTCGTGCTGCTGACGGCGATCCAATTCCGCTTCATCGGGCGGAGGACCGATGATCCCGGAACGCTGGGCGGCGCGACAAGGTCCGATGCTGCCGGCAGTTGATTCTTCGCACTTGCCCCGACACGCCCGATCGGGGCAAAGAGGCCTCGACCACCGCAATCGAGGCCCGCATGCGTTTACGTCTTCCTTTGATGATCGCCCCCGTAGCCGTCGCTGTCACCTGCCTGACCCTGACCGGCGTGCGCGCCGCCCAGCGCTGCGCCGAACAGCCGGTGTTCGAGCTCGCGGCCCTGAAAAGCGAGATGATGGTGCTTGCGACGTCCTGTCACGACGACGCGCAGTACAATGCCTTCATCCGCCGCTATCAGCCATCGCTGATGGCGAATGAACGGGCGCTGGACAGCTATTTCAAGCGTGCCTACGGCCGGCGCGGCCAGACCGAGCACGACAGCTTCGTGACCTCGCTGGCCAACGCCCAGGCCGATGAAGGTCTGAAACAGGGCACCGATTTCTGCCCGCGCAATGCGGTCCTGTTCGAAGAGGCGATGGCGCTGGATCACGAAACCGAGCTGCCGCAATTCGCCGCCGGGAAGGATGTGCTGCCTGTTTCGGTCGGGGCCTGCGAGGCACCGCAGCCGGCGCACCCGGCAGTGACGCATGTGGTCAAGAAAAAGGGGGGGAAATAAGCCTCCGGGTTATCGCGTCACGGTCACCCCGACCCGCAACACGGGGCGCCCGGGAAGCAGCGTGACGGTGAACGCGTCGGCGCCGACAAATCCAGTGTCCGGCGTGTAATCGACTCGCGTGTCGTCGCCCACAGCGTGGACATAGACCTTGCCGTGTGTGGCCGGTGTCGTCAGAAGACCGGCGGAGTATGGATGGCCGTCCTGCGCGACGACGATCGAGCAGCGTCCGCCGTCATTGCCGACCGCCATCGCTGCGTTGGTTTCCTTCCCGGCGGTCAGCGTCACCGGTCCCACCTTGCACTGTCTGGCGGTCCCACCCTGGTCGATTGCATATAGTCGGGTTCCGGCAACTGGAGCCGGTCGTTCAACGCAGCCGGCCAGCAGCGCCGTCAGCGCGAGGCCCCCCCCGAGCGTGGCGAGTCGATGAATGCTCAAGATTGATCGTCTCCTGGACAAAGCACAGCCCGGGCAGTGTGATTGCGTCCGGGGCGGGCAGACCATACAGAAATTCGCGGACCGCGTAACCCGTACCGCTGTTGCGAGTCCAATTGCTGCACCCTGATCGCGGAGTCCCGCCATGCATCGCCGACACGTGCTTATTGCCGCCGCCGCTGCCCCTCTCGCTGTCCCCCTGGCCCGTGTGGATCGCGCAATGGGCGGAGCGCCGGCCACGCCTGTCGTGCTGGAGCTGTTCACATCGCAAGGCTGCTCCTCCTGCCCGCCGGCCGACGCGCTGTTGGGTGAGCTGTCGCGCCGCAGCGGCGTGATCGCGCTGGCGTGGCACGTGGATTATTGGGACCGGCTTGGCTGGCGCGATCCGTACAGCAGCCAGCTCGCCACGCAGCGCCAGCGGACCTATGCGGACCGCCTCGGCGCCGAGGTGTTCACGCCGGGCCTGGTGGTGGATGGCGGCGCCATGCTGGTCGGCTCTGACCGGCGCGCGGTTGAGGCGGCTTTGACGAGCGCCGTGCCGCTTCCGGTGGCGGTAACGCTGAGCCGCGGGGCGGAGGGCGCGACGGCACGCATTGGCGGGGCGCCGGGCGCGCTGAGCGCACTGTTCGCCACGTGGGACCCGGTGCACGACACCGCGATCGGAGCTGGCGAAAACGACGGGCGCCGTCTGCGTGAATTTCGCATCGTGCGGAGTGCGCAGGTGGTGGCGAGCTGGGACGGGGCGGCGCGCGATCTGATGCTGCCGGCGGTCGCCGGGGGGCAGGGTGCGACAGTGCTGGTGCAGGGCGCAGATCTGCGGGTGCAGGGCGCGGCGGAATTGGCGCCGGTGTAGCGAGTGCGGCGTTCCTGTGCCATCGTCCCCGGCAGCGCCAGCAAGAAACGACAAGGGGACGAAATGGCCGAGATCGCGACACGAGCCACCGGGCTGCAACCGGCCGCGCACGAGACCAGAAAAGCCGTTGCAGCAGCGGCCATCGGCAACGTGCTCGAGTGGTACGATTTCGGCGTCTATGTCTTCTTTGCCGGTGTGATCGCGCGAAACTTCTTCCCGGCGGAAGATCCGACCGCGGCGCTGCTGTCGTCGTTCGGCGTGTTCGGCGTCGGTTTCCTGATGCGCCCGCTGGGCGGCATCATTATCGGCCGCTTCGGCGATACGCACGGGCGCAAGGCGGCGCTGATGCTGACCATCCTGTCGATGGCGTTCGGCACGGTGCTCGTCGGCGTGCTGCCGGGGTATGCCGCGGTCGGCGTCGCCGCGTCGGTGCTGCTGGTGGTGGCGCGGTTGATCCAGGGTTTTTCTGCTGGCGGCGAGTGGGGTGGCTCGACCGCCTTCATGGTGGAGTGGGCGCCACACGGACATCGCGGCTGGTACGGCAGCTTCCAGCAGGCTTCGATCGCGCTCAGCCTGGTCCTGGCGTCCGGCACCGGCGCGCTGTTCACCAGCATCATGAGCCCAGAAGCATTGGCCGCCTGGGGCTGGCGGATTCCGTTCCTGCTGGGGATCATACTGGCGCTGGTCGGCTTCTATCTGCGCGCCCATGTCGATGAAACGCCGGCCTATCGCGCGGTTGAGACTGCACCGCCGGTGGCGACCGAAAGCGGCTTCTGGCTGGGTGTCCGCGCATTCGGCTTCACCATCCATTGGACGGTCGCGTTTTATATCCTGCTGTCCTACATGCCGACCTTCACCCGATTGCACGCTGGGTTTTCTTCAGCGCAG
>DATIMO010000058.1:0-4203 GCA_035475215.1 Acetobacteraceae bacterium
GCGCATCGCCGCCGCGCTGGAAGCCAGGCTCGCGAACCGCCACATCCGGCCGGAGCAGTCGCAGCCGACCGCCCGTCCCCCGTCACCCCGCAAGCCACGCGCCGCCCGCCCCCCGGCCCGACACCAGGACGACCCCGCCTCGCTGCTCGACCACTTTCCCACAGCCGAGGAAATCGCCGCCCAACTCCGCCACCGCCCGATCGGCGCCGTCCTCGTCGACATCTGCGGCGATCTCGGCATCGTGGCGACTCACCCGCTGTGGCGGGAAATTACCCTGGTCCTCATAGAAAACGGCGGCAGCCTCGTCGCCCTGGTCAAGGACGTCTTCAAGCGGGTCCGCATGACCAATTTTGTCCCGCCGGACACTCCGCTGATCCCGCCAATGCCAGCGGGATGGCGGCCGCCCCCTGTGGTCTTCGCTGCGGCGGCTGCCACCGGCCCTCCCTGAACAAGTCGTTCGCACAATCATTCGAGGCGTGATGCACGGGGCCGCCCTGCGGCGGTCCCGCCGTCGCGATTCGCCTGGCTAGCCACCTTGCAGCAAGCGCCCCCCGGACTCACCCCGGCGATCCCATGCCATTGCAGCGGTTTCCTTTGGGCGCGACCCTCGGCCGCCACGATCACGGGTCGTTTACACGAAAAATCACCTATTTTCGACTCCGCATCAGCGGCGTCGGTAAACGATGAAGCCGGCAATGGCATCGTGCAACGCGTCCGGTTCATCCGCCCGTATCGAGTGGCTGCTGTGCTCGAAGATCCGCAGGTCCGAGCCGGGAATCAGCCGATGGATCTCCTCAGAGAATTCCGGCGGGCAGATCCAATCGTGTCGGCCGGCAAGGATCAGCGTCGGCGCGGTGATCTGCGACAGTTCAGGGCGAAGATCGAACCGGTGCAGGAAACCTTCGGGCCCGAACGCCCGGTTCAGCGGTTCCGGCGAATAGACCGCCCGCGAACGGGTTGCGGTTGCGGCGACCGGATCGTGCATCAGCGAATAGAGCGGCCCCATCACCTCATAATAGTGCCGCATGTCATCGGCGGACCGGAGCGCGCCGGCCCACAGCATGTCGCAGACGCGCCGCTGCTCGGCAATCCCACGCTCCGCCACGATCGCCTTGGCGCGGGCGATGAACCCGCCATGCGCGGCGGTGACCACCAGGATCAGGTGCGACACCGCGTCCGGATGGCGCGCGGCATGCGCCATGGCGACCATCCCGCCATAGGAAGTGCCGATGCTGACCACCGGGCCCAGCCCGAGATGGCGGCGCAGCGCCTCCATGTCTTCCACGTTCTCGTCGAGGGTATAGCTTGACGGGTCGGCCGCATCGGACCGGCCCTGACCGCGATGATCGAAATAGATCAGTTGCATACGATCCACGAGACGGCTCATGCCGGGCTTGAAGCCGCTGTGGTCACCGCCTGGCCCGCCGTGGATTACCATGGCGACGGGGCGTTCGCGCATGATCCGGCCGTCGGGAACCAGCCCGGCGCCTTCGATATCGAAATAGACCCGGGTTCCGCGGATGGCTGCGTGCATGCTGGACCTCATTCGTGGCGGTGCAGTTTTGCGTCGGTCGAGCAGCTTTGACACGCTGTCTGCCGGTTCGCAAAGTGCGCCCGGATCGATCAGCCGGAGACTGCGTCACATGTGCACATTGCGGCCAATCGGCACCATCGGCTTCATCGGGCTCGGGGTCATGGGCGAGCCGATGTGCGGGCATCTGGCGCGGCGCGGCGGCAAACCGGTTGTCGCGCATGACCTACGGCGGGAACCGCTGGAGCGATTGGCCGCCGCTGGCGTGACCGCCGCAACGCTGGACGAGATCGCCCGGCGCTGCGATCTGATTCTGCTGTCGCTGCCGGATGGGCGGGCGGTGCAGGCCGTGGTTGCGGCGATGGAGCCGGGGCTGCAAGCGGGGCAGTGCGTGGTGGATACGAGCACGTCACCCGTGGCGCTGACGCGGGAGATGGGCGCGCGCCTGGCCCAGCGCGGCGTAGCCTATGCCGATGCGCCGGTGGCACGTACGCGCGAAGCGGCGGCGCGCGGCGAATTGTCGATCATGGTGGGGGCGGATCCGGCGGTGTTTGCGCATATCCGCCCGGTGCTGGACACGATGGGCACCGACGTGACGCATTGCGGTCCCGTCGGCTGCGGACAGGTTGTGAAGATCCTGAACAACATGCTGGTGTTCCAGAACACCGCGGCGTTGGCCGAGGCGATCGCGATCGGACGGCGCAACGGCGTGGCGGCAGAGGTGCTGTTGCCCACCATTGCGAAAGGATCCGGCGACAGTTTCGTGCTGCGCAGCCACGGCATGAAGTCGATGCTGCCGCGAGACTTTCCCGAGCGGGCGTTTTCAACACGCTACGCGATGAAGGACCTGTCTTATGCGCTGGAAATGGCCGAGGCGTCGGGCGTCGAAGTGCCAGGAGCGCGGCTGGCGATGCAGCGGCTGCAAGAAGCCGAGCGGCGCGGCCATGGCGACAAGTACCACCCGGTGGTGCTGCGGGTGATCGATCCGGCGTGAACGAACCGAATCCCCTGTTCGGCGGCAAGAGCGCCGTCTGTTACCAAACCAGCACCACGATGAGTACCGCGACAAGGTTCCACACCAGCATGTTGACAAGCGTCCTGATCATGATCCGGTCATCTGCCGCCTGTGCGCCGACGGCGTTGCTGACGAGATCGCCCGGGAAAAGAAAGAACCGCAGCACCGCCCTGCCGATCATGGCCTATCTCCGGTTAACATATATCTTGGATATATGTTATGCACCGCGGCTGGAAAAACAAGCCGCGGCTGCGCTTATTAGCGTGGCCAGATCTGCTGCCAAGGAAAGCGCCGTGCCGTGCGCCTGACGCTCTACACCGATTATTCACTCCGACTTTTGATGTACCTCGCCGTCAGGCCTGACGACACTCTTGTCACTATCAATGAGGTTGCCGAGGCTTACGGGATCGCTCAAACCCATCTGGCCAAAGTGGCGCACCAGCTCAGCCTGGCCGGCTTGGTGAAGACGGTCCGTGGGAAGCACGGTGGCCTGCGGCTGGGCCGGCCGGCAGCCGCTATCGGGTTGGGTGATGTAGTCCGTCGCTGTGAGCCCGATACCGCACTGGTGCCCTGCTTCGAGCCAGTCTGCGGACCCTGTGCGATCGTGCCCGCCTGCGGCCTGCGTGCCGCATTGCACCGCGCGCGGCAAGCTTTTCTCGAGGTCCTGGACGGGTACACACTGGCGGATCTGGTCGGGCGGCGCAGCCAATTGCAGAAGCTGCTATCGATACCGGCGCGCCCGGAGCGTTATCCCACCCGGAACCGCTCCACCGCGCGCTGATCGAACCGCAATCCCCAACCCGGCGTGGTCGGCAGTACCAGTTCCCCCGCATCGATCGGCGGTGTCTGTTCGAACAGTTTCAGCATCCACGGCATGTATTCCACGGTCAGCCCGTTCGGCACCGCGGCGATCAGATGCACATGAAACTCCGGGATCACATGACTGACCACCGGCAGATTGAACGCCTCCGCCATGCCGGCGACTTTTAGCCACTGCGTCACGCCGCCGACGCGGACCAGATCGATCATGACGATATCGACGGAGCGCGCCTCGATCATGTGCCGGAACGGGGTGACCCCCCAGACATATTCGCCACCGGCAACCGGAGTAGCCAGCGCCGCGGTGACGCGCGCCAGTCCGGGATAATCGTCCGCGGCAGTAACATCTTCCAGCCAGAACAGGCCGACATCCTGAATGCGATGGCCGATGTCGATCGCCTGCTCAGGCCGCCAGCGCTGGTTGATGTCGCACATCAGCAGGATGTCCGGCCCGATCGCGTCCCGCACCACACGCGCGCGAGTGATTTCATCAGTGACCGTCGGCGCACCGGGCAGCGCAAGCTGCATCTTCATTTCCCTGAACCCGGTCTGCTTCAGGTGGGCTGCGGCAGCAGCTGCCTTGTCGTGTATCAGCCCGCGCCGCAGCGCACCCGAGGCATAAGTCGGCACGCGATCCCGCGCACCACCCAGCAGCTTCCAGATCGGCTGGCCGAGTGCCTTGCCCTTGATGTCCCATAACGCCATGTCGATCGCCGCGGACGCAAGTGTGAAAATGCCGCCTGACTCGCAGCCGCCGCCCGCAACCCGCAATTTGCGCGCGATCGCCTCGGGCCGCAGCGGATCTTCGCCGACTGTCAGCGCGCCGAGTGCATCAACC
>DATIMO010000059.1:0-19786 GCA_035475215.1 Acetobacteraceae bacterium
CGCTTGAAGCGGACCCGTCAGAATGTGTGAATCACGCGCTCAAACAAGGGGAAGCTAGACCGTGATTGCTCAACTTGAAGCAATCATGGTCTAGACCCCCGCTTCAGCCTTCCCGCAGCGCAACGGGGTTGGACCGCTATGCCCGAAAACGCGGCGCGGATGATCGTTACTGACGCCGGCGCTGACACGGTGCTGGCTTTTGTCGGTCGGCTTGATGCGATGGCGGTCGCCCGCCTCTGGCGGCCGGTGATCAACAGCTCAAGACGCGTCCGCGGCCGCCCTTTGGTGTTCGACCTTTCGGCGCTCGAAGCCTGCGATATGGCCGGTGCGACGCTACTCGCAGCCGCCGAGGAGGCGCATGGCGCCCCAGCCACGCTGCACGGTGATACCGCCCAGATCCGCGCTCTGCTGACCCTTGCTCGATCAGCCGGCAGCACCCCGTCCCCTGCTCCCGCCGTCAGGCCACAAACCACACGTGAGGTCCTGCATGCTGGCCTGATCGCGGCCGGTGACGGATTCGCCTTCCTGGGGCAGGCCCTGTTTGCCACGATTCGGCTGCCCGCGCGGCGCCGGATGCTGCGCCGATCTGATCTGCTGCGCTACGCCGATCAGGCCGGGGTGCAATCACTGCCGCTGGTGCTGATGCTCGGGTTCCTCATGGGCCTGATCCTGGCCTTCCAGTCCGCCGTACCGATGCGCCAGTTCGGCGCCGAGCTTTTCGTCGCCAATCTCGTCTCTGTCAGCCTGACACGAGAACTGGGCCCATTGCTCGCCGCGATCATTCTGGCTGGACGCACAGCATCGGCGTTCGCCGCCGAAATCGGCACGATGAAGGTGAATCAGGAAGTGGATGCGCTGGTCACCATGGGGCTCGATCCGATGACCATGCTTGTGCTGCCCCGGCTGGCGGCGGCGGTGCTGGTCATGCCGGTCATGGCCGTGGTACTGGACCTTGCCGGCCTGCTGGGGATGGCCGTGGTGATGCGCGGCTTCGGTTACCCGCTGGCCATCATCGAATTGCAGGTGCAACTCTGGACCACGCCGGCCGATCTGATCGGCGGCTTGATCAAGGCCGCCTGTTTCGGGGCGGTGATCGCGGCTATCGGCTGCCGAGCCGGACTCGGCACCGGCATCGGGCCGCGCGCGGTCGGATTGTCGGCCACCGCCGCCGTTGTCGGCGGGATTGTCGCCACGATCGTGCTGGACGGGGTCTTCGCGGTGTTCTTCAACCGGCTGGGCATATGAGTGACTCCTCCCCGCCAGCATGAGTGACACCTCCCCCCAACCCCCTCCCACGAGGGGAGGCGAAGTCGTCTCCGAACCGATTGTTCGGGTGACCGGCCTGTCCCAGCGGTTCGGACGACGCACGATCTACCGCGATGTCAGTTTCACCGTCGTCGCACGAGAGGTGTTCGTGATCCTGGGCGGTTCCGGTTCCGGCAAATCCACGCTGATGAACCAACTCATTGGTCTGCTGTCGCCCTCGACCGGGCGGATCGAAATCGCCGGACGAGAGGTGACGGGGCCTGGAGCGGCCGGGGCATGGGCCGACGTGCAGCGGCAAATCGGGGTGACGTTCCAGGCCGGTGCGCTGTTCGGTTCCTTGTCGCTGCTGGAGAACGTGATGCTGCCGCTTGAAATATTTACCGATCTGCCGGCCGAAGCGCGCGAGGCGATCGCGCGGGTGAAGCTCGGCCTGGTCGGTCTGGGCGATGCGGCGGCGCTGTTTCCGGCGGAGATTTCCGGCGGTATGGCAAAGCGCGCCGCCATCGCCCGCGCCCTGGCGCTTGATCCGCCGCTGCTGTTCCTCGATGAGCCGTCGGCCGGGCTGGACCCGATCACGTCGGCCGGCCTCGACCGCCTGATCCTTGGATTGAGGGACGATCTGGGTGCGACCTTCGTCGTGGTCACGCACGACCTGGCCTCGATCCTGGCGATCGCCGACCGCTGCATCATGCTGGACCGTCACGCTTTTCCGGATGCGGGCGGAGTGATCGCGACCGGCGATCCGCGCCGACTCGGTGCCGAGAGCCAGAATCCTACGGTGCGCGCCTTCTTCCGCCGCGAACCGCTGCCGGCCGGAGCGACATGATGGAAGGGCGGGCTTCGCAGATTCGGGTCGGGTTTCTGATCGTTGTCGGGATCGTGGTTGTCCTGGCGCTGGTCTGGTTCCTGCGCGGAGGAGAGGTCACGCACGGAACCTTGTTTGAGACCTATTTCGATGAATCCGTGCAAGGACTCGAAGTCGGCTCGCAGGTGCAGTACCGCGGGGTGGATGTCGGACGGGTGACCAATCTCGGCGTGGTCAGTGCCGAGTATGGCACTGGGCAGAACACCGGTGGGCCGCTGTATCGCGAGGTTTTCGTGCGCTACCTTGTCGATACCTCCAAGATCGGCCACTTCGCCAGCATTCCGGACGCAGTGAAGCTGGGCCTTCGCGCGCGGCTTGGCACACGCCTGATCACCGGCTTGAGCTATATCGATCTGGATTTTGTGGACCCCGGCATTTATCCCGCAGAGCCGGTGCCGTGGACTCCTGAGGCCGATTACATCCCGTCCACCCCCAGCACCTTCGCCCGGGTGCAAAACGCGGGTCAGCAGGTGCTGGCGAAACTCGACCAAGTTGATTTCGTCAGGCTGATCAGTTCCGCGACGGCGCTTATGGCGGATCTCCGGGCCGAACTGGAAAGCGGCGACCTGCATCAGACACTGGCGGCGGCGCAGGGGCTGCTGGCGGACTCGGACCAGGCGGTGAAGGGCGCGGACCTGCCGGGATTGGCGGCAAATCTTAGCAAGACGTCGGATGCACTGCGGGCGGTTGCGACAAATCCCGACCTTGCCCGGCTGTTGCAGGGTGGGGCGCTGGCGACCGACCGCCTGGCGGAAGTCACCGGGCGCATGACGACCCTGATCACCGCGCTGGATGCGACCGTGCGGCAGGCGCAGGCCGGAGCGGCAAACCTGCAGGCTGGGCTGCAACCAATCCTGACCAATCTGTCCTCTGCCTCACAGAACCTGCGTGAATTGGCAGAATCGCTGCGCCAGTATCCCGGGCAGGTCCTCAGCGCTCCGCCTCCACCGACAAGGGGATTGTTGAAATGAGACGGGATTTCCCTTTGCCCCGCCGGTTCGCCGTATTCGGCACGGCGGCCCTGGCGGGCTGCAGCGTGCTGCCGCAGCCGAAATACGTGCAGCAGACCCAGTGGCCGCTGGTGGTCCGGCGCCCTGAGTCACTGCCGCCCCGCGCCAAAGGTCATGTGCTGGTGGTGCGCGATATCCGGCCCGCCGCCGGATTGGAGCAACGCGGCCTGCAATGGCTGCTGCCTGATGGCAGCGTGCATGTGGATTTCTACAATCAATGGGCGGTGCCGCCGGCCCAGGCGTTGACCGATGATCTGCGGCAATGGCTGGCGGCGTCAGGCCTTTTTGCCGCAGTGGTCGCACCCGACAGCGGGTTGACGCCAGACATGACGCTGGAGGGCCAGTTGACCGCATTCATCGCCGACCCGCGGGTGCTGAACGCGCATGCGGCGCTGGCGATCGTGCTGCTTAATCAGCATCCGGTGCCGGCCAAGGTGCTGTTGCAGCGGACCATCACTGCCGATTCACGAATGGCGACTGGCACCCCGTCCGGCGTGGTGGACGCGTTGCGGGCGGCGCTCGGCACTGTGCTGCGGGGCACGGAGGCGGCAGTGGCGGGGTTTGCTGGGCGCTGATTGGTGGATCAACACGAAGGGCGCCACCCTGGCTGGGCGGCGCCCTTTTCGATGCGGTTCGGCCGGATGATTTGCCGAGATCAGGGCTTCCGGCGCCGGGTAATGCCGAGTCCCACCAAGCCGACGCCCAACAGGGCCAGAGTTGCGGGCTCCGGCGTGGTGATTGGCACGGCGGGCGAAACGAAGGTGCCGGACAGATTGACGACGCCGGTGCCGATTTGCCCAACTGTGATCTGGAGCGACGACGTGTTGTCCGCCAGAGTGCCACTGGTGTCGTGCACGTTGCCGAGCAACTCCAAAGCCACGGTTCCGGTCAGGGGGGTCCCTTTGCGGGTGGCCACTGTGGTTTCTTCCTGGGTGAACGAGAACACGAAGTTGTCAACTGTGATCGTCTGCGTCGGGATGCTGACGAGCGTGCCCAAGGGTCCGACCGGGATTGCACTCGGCGCGAAGCTGATCGTGTCCGCGGTGCTGATCCCCGGCGCGAAATTGCCGGTTACCGCCGTGTTCACGATATTCAGGGCTGGCAGCGTCATGGAGGTTGTCGTCGGCCCAACAAGCCCACCAGGGATCGCTGTCACGGTTCCAACCGGGGCGAAGCCGAATGAACCGGTGATCTGAATCGGGCTCGCACCTGCGATCCCCGGGGCGGCGGCAACACCCAGGGCCACGCCTGCGCCGATAACCGCTCGTCTGGTCCAAGCCGATACCGAGAACCGCATGTGAAGCCCCTTTGGTGTTCCTGTTTGGTCTGACCTGCCCGATGCAAGCCTTGAACGTGATATTAGCATTAATTTTCAGAAAGGCAAGATGAAAGTTTCTGGACGGCAAAGATTCGGAACCCGTTCTTTCGTTGGCGAACTCTGGCCTGGACGGCCGGTCCGGGCCGCACGCCAAGTCGTGGGTCGATCATCATGGCGTGAACGCCGCAAGCGGAGCCAGCGCGTGCCGCGGACGCGCGAGCCGAGCAACACGACGCTTCGACCCGCGCGCCACACATGTCCGCCACACCGGTGCGGAAGCGCATCAACACAGGTTCCTTTTGCGGTCTATCCGCGTCCGGATGACAAAGATGCCGCAATCTGGCTTTCTCCGGCCCGCACTTGCCCCGGAGTTCCCCCATGCGCCCATCCGGCCGCGCCGCCGATGCGCTGCGCCCTGTAACCCTGACCACCGGCTTCGCCCGCCACGCTGAAGGCTCCTGTCTGATTCGCATGGGCAATACTGAGGTCCTGTGCGCCGCGAGCGTCGAAGGCCGCGTACCCCCGTTCATGCGCGGCTCCGGCCAGGGCTGGGTGACCGCCGAATATGGCATGCTGCCGCGCGCCACCCACACGCGCGGTGATCGTGAAGCCGCGCGCGGCAAGCAGTCCGGACGCACGCAGGAAATCCAGCGGCTGATCGGCCGCAGCCTGCGCGCCGTGGTCAACCGGGCCGTCATGGGGGAAATGACCGTGACGCTCGACTGCGACGTGCTGAACGCTGACGGCGGCACGCGCTGCGCCGCGATTACCGGCGCCTGGGTCGCGCTCAGTCTGGCGTTCCGGCATCTCCGAAAGATGAATGTGCTCAAGGCCGATCCGCTGATCGGCCAGGTCGCCGGGGTGTCTTGCGGGATCGTCGGGGGGCAAGCTGTGCTGGACCTGGACTACGACGAAGATTCCTCAGCCGATGCAGACGCCAATTTCGTGCTGACAGGAGCCGGCGGAATCGTGGAGGTGCAGGGCACTGCCGAGCGCGCTCCGTTCTCCGAGACACAGTTTTTCAGTCTGCTGACGTTGGCCCGCGCCGGCACGCTGGCGCTGTTCGCGTTGCAGCGCGACGCAACTGGCAGCGATTGATGGGGCGCAAGCTGCCGCACGGCACAAGGCTGGTACTGGCCAGCCACAATCCGGGAAAGCTGGCCGAAATATGCGATCTGTTGCAGCCGTTCGGGCTGAATATGATATCCGCCGCGGCGCTGGGGCTTCCCGAACCGGCGGAAGACGCCCCGGATTTTGCCGGCAACGCGCGGATCAAGGCGCTCGCCGCCGCACAGGCCAGCGGTCTGCCGGCGCTGGCTGATGATTCGGGTTTTTCCGTCGCCGCGCTGGACGGCGCGCCCGGCGTGCACTCGGCGCGCTGGGCAGGGCCGGGCAAGAATTTCGCTCCCGCCATGGCGCGGGTGAACGCCCTGCTTGGCGGTGCCACCGACCGCCGCGCCTGGTTCACCGCCGCGCTTTGCCTGGGGTGGCCGGACGGGCATAGCGCCACATTCCTGGGCCGGGTGGATGGTACGGCGGTCTGGCCGCCACGTGGAGACAAGGGATTCGGCTACGACCCAATGTTTCTGCCCTCTGGGTGCGATCGCACGTTCGGAGAAATGGAACCCGACGCGAAACACGCGGTCAGTCACCGGGCCAGAGCATTCGCCCCGCTCTGCGTCGCCTGTCTGGAGTGAAAGCACGCTGCGGAGTGTTCGGGCACGATTCCGCTGCCCATCTTTGCCCGCACGCAGGCACCGCACGGAGGCACCAATGTCCGCTGCTATCAGCTCTCACCGGGTGGGCGCCGCTGCGCCGATCGCCAAACGGGTCGCCGGCCTGGACTGGCCGGCGCTTACGACGGAGCTCGATGCGGTTGGTTGCGCCACGACCGGACCGCTGCTCAGCAGCGCCGAGTGCGCCGTGCTGGTCGCGCAGTATCCGTCCGACCGTCTGTTCCGCAGCCGCGTCGTCATGGCACGGCACGGATTCGGGCGCGGGGAGTACAAGTATTTCGACTATCCGCTTCCCGATCTGATCGGCGGTCTGCGCGCCGCGCTGTATCCTCGGTTGGCGCCAGTCGCGAACCGCTGGCAACAGGCACTTGGCCTGCCGGCAGAATATCCGGCCGATCACCACGCCTATATCGAGCAATGCCATGCCGCCGGGCAGACCCGGCCAACCCCGCTGCTGCTGCAATACGAAACCGGCGATTACAACTGTCTGCACCAGGATCTGTATGGCGACATGTTCTTCCCGTTGCAGATCGCGTTCCTGCTCAGTGCACCGGGCCAGGATTTCACCGGTGGCGAGTTCGCGCTGGTGGAGCAGCGCCCCCGAATGCAGTCGCGCGTCGAGGTGGTTTCGTTGAGCCAGGGCGAGGGCGTGATCTTCGCGGTCAATCAGCGCCCGGTGCAGGGGACACGCGGTGCGTATCGCGTGACCATGCGCCACGGTGTCAGCCGGTTGCGCACCGGCCATCGCCTGACCCTCGGCATCATTTTCCACGATGCCAAATGACCGGAGATCTGCTGAGCGGGCTGTTATCCCCCGGCCGCGAGGCGTTGGACGATGGCGCGGTCTTGCTGCGCGGGTTCGTGCGGCAAGCGGCGCCGGAACTGCTGCGGGCAGTGGATGCGGTGGTTGCCGTTGCACCGTTCCGCAACATGGTCACGCCGGGCGGCTATCGCATGTCGGTGGCGATGAGCAATAGCGGCGCGGTCGGCTGGGTGACCGATCGGTCCGGCTATCGCTACGATGCGATCGATCCCGTTACCGGCCGCCCGTGGCCGGCAATGCCGGCGATTTTCCGCAACGTCGCTGCGGCGGCCGCCGCCGATGCAGGATATCCTGACTTCGCTCCGGACGCGTGCCTGATTAATCGCTATGCTCCGGGCGCGCGGCTTTCGTTGCATCAGGACCACGACGAACGCGATATGTCGGCCCCGATCGTATCTGTCTCGCTCGGGCTGCCGGCGACATTCCTGTGGGGCGGCGCGGAGCGGCGTGACCGGCCCCGGCGCATTCGCCTGGAAAACGGCGACGTGGTGGTGTGGGGCGGGCAGACACGCTTGTGGTTCCACGGCGTGGATACGCTCGCGGATGGCGAGCATCCTCTGACTGGGCGGTGTCGCATCAATCTGACGTTCAGGAAGGCGCTTTGAGCCGGGTGCTTGGCGTTGGTCGTGGAAGCCGCCTACGCTTCGGGGGCACCACGGAAGGAAACGGATCATGCTGCTGTCGCTGAATGGTCGGCGTATCGCTTATGACCTGGTCGGCTCTGAAGCCGCCCCGGTCGTCTGTTTCACACACTCGCTGGCGGCCGATGGCGGCATGTGGGCCGAGCAGCTTCCGCCGCTGCTGGCAGCAGGGTTTCGCGTGCTGCGGCTGGATATGCGCGGCCATGGCGGCAGCGATCCATTGCCGCGGCCGTACAGCATGGGCCAACTTGCCGGCGATGTGGCCGCGGTGCTTGCCGCGCTGGAGATGCCGCGCGTGCACTATATTGGCCTGTCGATCGGCGGAATGATCGGCCAAGCTTTTGCGTTGGAGCATTCAGATCGGCTGATCTCGGCCATGTGGTGCGACACGCTGCCGGCCAGTCCGCAAGGGGCGAAAGCCGTCTGGGATGAGCGCATCGCGACCGTGCAGACGGCCGGGTCACTTGCGCCGTTGGCCGACGTCACGGTGGAGCGGTGGCTGACGGATGGTTTCAAACATCGCAATCCGAATCGTTGGAAGCAGATCCGGGATACGGTGGCGGCGACCAGCCCGGACGGTTATCTCGGTTGCAGCGATGCGATCCTGAGCTTCGATTTCACGGCACTGCTTGCGGGGTTGCGTTTGCCGCTGTTGGTCGTCTGCGGCGATCAGGACCCCGGCACCCCACCGGAACAGAACCGCAAGATCGCCGGACTGGTGCCAGGGGCGCGGTATGAGGGGATCGCGGATGCGAAGCACTTCCCGAATGTCGAGCATCCGGACACGTTCAACCGCATCATGATGAGCTGGCTTGAATCGCAGCGGCAGCGGTCATAGGGGCGCGAGTCATGCGGCTTGCAGGCAAGATCGGCATCGTCACTGCCGCGGCTTCGGGCATGGGCCGTGCCGGAGCACTGCGTTTCGCGGCCGAAGGGGCGGCGGTGGCGGTGGTGGATATCGATGAATCTGGTGCTGCCGCCGTAGTGGACGAAATCAACCGCAATGGCGGGCGGGCGATGGCGATGGCGGGCGATCTGCGCCAGGACGCGTTTGCGCGCGAGATCGTCCGTCGCGCTGCGCGTAACTGGGGCGGCCTGGATTTCGTGTGGAACCATGTCGGACACCCAGGTCCGGCTTCCATCGAAGGCATCGACTGGAGGGATTTTGAGCTGGCGATGGACCTGAACATTCGTACCGTGCTGGTCACCACGGAAGCGGCGCTTCCCGAACTGCGTGCCCGCGGCGGCGGCGCCCTGCTGTTTACCGCATCGACCTCAGGCCTGGTCGGATCGCAATTCAGTCCGGTTTACAACATCGCCAAATTCGGGGTCGTTGGGCTGGTTCATGGATTGGCGAAACGCTACGCGCGCGAGGGAATTCGAGTGAATGCGGTCTGCCCCGGCCCCACGGATACGCCGATGCTGCGTGTTTTCGTTGCACGTCCAGACAGTCAGTTGCCGCCCGGCGAAACGCCGGAAACTCTGGTCGTGAAGCGCGGTGGGCAGGTGCCGACTGGTCGCCCGGCGCGTCCGGAGGAAGTTGCGAACGCGGCGTTATTCCTGATTTCAGACGAGGCATCGTATATAACCGGCGTTGCGTTGCCGGTGGACGGGGGAGCGACAGCGTAGAGCGTGATCAGCGCCACCAGCCAGACGGCGAAAACGCTGCCGAACGGATTGAGGACCTGGTCGAACATGGTTCCTCCCATCCCGCCTCAGCGCGGGGGGCGCCCGTGTATCGTGATGCGATCCATAGCGCGGTCCGGCGGGCCCCGAAAGCAGTAATCCGCACCGATTGTCCGGCGCCGTGGCGCCGTGCCAGAATCGGCGCAGACCACCATCAACCGGAGTGCAGACATGCAACAGATCACCGGCGGCTGCCTGTGCGGCGAGGTGCGCTACAATGCGAACGTGGAACCGGCGTTCATCGGCCTGTGCCATTGCCGAAACTGCCAGAAGGAGAGCGGCAGCGCATTCGCCATCGTCGTCGGCATCCCCCAGGCCGCGCTGTCGGTGCAGGGCGAGTTGAAAACGTACAAGGACACCGGCGACACCGGCAAGGCGATGTTCCGCCGGTTCTGTCCGAACTGCGGCTCGACCGTGGTGGACGAGGCGGAGATGATGCCGGGGGTTCTGATGCTGCAGGTGGGAACGCTGGACGATCCGAGCTGGGTGAAGCCGACGATGGAGATCTACTGCGACAGCGCGCAGCCGTGGGTGCAGCTCGGCGGGGAGATGCAGCGCTTCGCCAAGATGCCGGGGTAGAGGTCGCCTCGTTCGCCGGCGAGAACGCTTTACCGCGATACCTCCAGCAAATCCGTCACCACCCGCTCCAGGTCGCGGAGCGTGCTGCACACGCGCACCATCTGGCAGTGCGGCGCGTAGCGGAACATGTCCGAATCTCCTGTGCCCCACGCCGCCCGGTATTCCGGATTGAGCCAGATCACCCGTTTCGCCCGTGACGACAGACGCTGCAGAATGTCCACGCGCGGTTCCGTCCGGTTGCCGCGCGCGTCGCCGAGGATTAACACTGTGGTGCGGCGATCCACGAAGGCCATCCAGCCATCTTCGAAATCGGCCAGCGCGTTGCCGTAGTTGGACGATCCGAAACCGATGATTTCCAGTATTTTCGCGCTCGCCGCTTCGATCGGCTGATGTTCCAGGATTTCGCTGACCTCGATCAGGCTGCCGGCAAACGCAAACGAGCGAATATCCGCCAGCACTTCATTCAGCGCGTACAAGAACATCAGCAGGAATTGCGCCATTGCGGCCACAGAACCGGACACGTCGCACAGCACCATGACCCGTGGCTTCTCTATGCGCTTCTCCTTCCACACGGTGATGAACGGCACGCCGCCCCAGCCCATGTTGCGACGAACGGTACGTCGCACATCCAGTTGCCCGCGCAATCGCCGGCGACGTGGTTTTGCATATCGGGCGGCAAGCTTCTTCGCCATCGCCCGGACCAGCACGCGCATTCGTTCATGGTCACGCCGTTCCACGTTGGAAAGCCGTGTCGATTTCAGCAGCTCCTCTCGGAATTCCTCGTTTTCGCCGCGAGCAAACAGCAACAGGTTGCGTTCGACAAAATCTCGCACCTGCCCGCGCAGCGCCTCCACGCCGGTTTCCAAACGGCGAGCCAGCACCAGTCCGGCGGGCGTTTCTTCGCGCCGCAATCCGGTGATGTCGTGCTCCAGTTCACGCAGGCCCATGCGGTCCAGCACCCGACGCGCATACAGGTTCTTCTGCGTGAAAAAGCGAATGTTCTGCACCCCGGCAGATTTACCGGCCTCCTCCATCGCCGCGGCAAGTCCGGCCGCGTCGCCCTCCAGCAGCATGCCCCCCAGGGTGCCGCCGCTGCCGAAGCCTGTCTGTTCCGCCGTGGCATCGCGGGTTGTGTCATCCGGCTGATCCGACCTGGCGGCCGCATCGCGCTGAAAATATAAATCGAAACATTCAGCCAGTGCGCGCTTTTCTTCCGGCGTCTTCGCCAATACCAGCCCAAGCGTATCCCGCAGCGTCTGGCGATCGGCGTAGCCGACCACTTTCACGGCTTGCACCGCATCGATGCTTTCGGCCGGCGAGATGCGCACGCCGGCGCCGCGCGCGGCCGCGAAGAAGCGCAGCAGCGGCTGCATGGGTTCCATCACCGCTATTCTGACAACCCGGCGTCGCGTCGCGCTTTGCCGGTCAATTCCCCAAGCTGCCGGCTCGCGGTTTCGATATCGGTCTCGAACTTCAGCAGTACGTTCAACGTATCGCGGACCAACTCCGTTTCCAGCACCCGCGCGTGCAGCAGGACCAGCACGCGTGCCCAGTCGATCGTCTCGCTAACCGATGGCGATTTCTTCAGATCGAGCCCGCGCAGGCTCTGCACAAACGCAACAAGCTGGCGTCGCAGGCTGCCATCTGCCTCCGGCACACGCGATGCGATGATCCGGGCTTCCAGCTTCGCGTCGGGAAACCCGATATGCAGGTGCAGACAGCGACGCTTCAGCGCATCGCCAAGATCGCGCATGCTGTTGGAGGTCAGCACCACAACCGGCGGCGTCTGCGCCGCGATGCGGCCGATTTCTGGAATTGTTACCTGATAGTCGGACAAGATCTCCAGCAGGAACGCCTCGAACTCCTGGTCCGATTTGTCGACCTCATCGACCAGAAGCACCGCCCCGCCCTCCTGCTGCAAGGCCCGCAGCAGCGGTCGCGGTTCAAGGAAATCCGGCGAGAAGAACAGATCACCAAATCCGTGCAGCCGGTCGATGGCCGCTGCCAGTCCTTCGGTCTCGCCCAGCACATCGCCGATCTTGTCACGCAGGATCTGGGTGTACAGAAGCTGCTTGCCGTATTTCCATTCATAGAGCGCCTTGGATTCGTCCAGCCCCTCGTAACATTGCATGCGGATCAGAGGCAGTGCGCACCACGCGGCGATCGACTTCGCCAGTTCGGTCTTCCCGACCCCGGCCGGGCCTTCCACCAGAATTGGCTTCTGCAGATGCTGCGCCAGATACACCGCGGTGGCGATCTGCCTGCTGGGGATGTAGCCGACCCCTGACAGCCCGCGATCGACTGCCTCGATGGAGCCGATAAGCCGGGTCACTTCAGGGTTGGCGCGCGACACCCCGGCCGAGTATGGCATCGGCTCTCTCTGATTGCTACTGGTTGGTATCCCTAGCATCTCCACCCCGTTTGCCAAAGTGCCGACGAGCCATAGTCTCCCTTATCCCCCTCTCCCCGTTTGCGGGGAGAGGGCCGGGGTGAGGGGTGAGAGGTAGGCATGCACATCCGCATCAACGACCAGCAGCGTGAGATTATCGCCTCGGTCCGCGCGCTCGCACAGGATCACTTCAAGCCCCGCGCTCAGCGCTGGATGGATGGCACCTTCCCGTGGGAGAACATGAAGCGCCTGGCCGAACTGGGCGTGCTCGGCATGTCGGTGCCGGAAGAATACGGCGGCCTCGGACTGACCATTCTTGACACCGTGCTGATCCTCGAGGAAATCGCCAAGACCTGCTATGTCACGGCCATGGCCGTGCTCGGTGAAGCCGGCGTGCAGACCCGAGTTATCGCGCACTACGCTCCCACTGCGATCAAAACGCGCATCCTTCCGAAAGTCGCCAGCGGGGACTGCATCCTGGCCATCTGCATGACCGAGCCGCATGCCGGGACCGACGTTGCCAATTATCGCACCAACGCCCGCATCGTCGGCGACCGGGTGATCCTGAAGGGCACCAAGACCCTGATCAGCCGCGCGCCGGAAGCCGGCATGTTCGTCGTGTTCACCCGCGTGGACGGCAAGCCGGGGCGGGAAGGGATCGGTTGCGCGCTGGTGGAAGCCGGCACCACAGGCCTGGAAGTCACCGGCACCTTCCACACCATGGGCGGCGAAAACCTTCACGAGATCCAGTTCAGCGACTGCGAACTGCCGCTGGAAAATCTTGTCATTCGCAACGACGGCTTCCGCAAGCTGCTGACCGCCTTCAACACCCAGCGCTGCCTCAATCCGGCGATTTCACTCGGTCTTGCCGAAGGCGCGTTCGACGAAGCCGTCAATTACGTGCGCGACCGCACCGTATTCGGCAAACCGATCGCCGACCATCAGGGTATACGCTGGAAGCTGGCTGACATGTTCAAGGACATCGAGGCAGGTCGTGGGCTGCTGTATCGCGCCGCCGCCACCGCCAATCCGTTCCCCGATCCATTCATGGCTGCCACCGCCAAGGTGTTCAACAACGAAATGTCCATCCGCGTCACCAGTGAAGCGGTGCAGATGCATGGCGGCTTCGGCTTCACCGACGAATATCCAGTCTCACGTTTTTACCGCGCCGCCCGCTATGGCTCGATCGGTGGCGGCACAAGCGAGACACTGCGCGACCTGATCGGCAAGAAGCTGGTGACCGACATGGACCCGGCACAAGGCATCCTCAGCCTGAACACCTACTGAACGTCCATGCAGCATCCCTGGTTCACTGTCGGCCACTCCACCCGCAGCGTCGAACAGCTTGTGCAACTGCTGCACGAAGCCGGCGCAGACCTGGTAGCGGACGTCCGGACTGTTCCCCGGTCCCGCGCCAACCCGCAGTTCAACCGGGACACGCTGCCGGACGATCTGGCCAAGGGCGGGATCGACTATCGCCATCTGCCGCGGCTCGGGGGATTGCGCGGACACCGTAAAACCGATGCACCCTCGCGGAATGGATTCTGGGAAAATGCCAGCTTTCGTAACTACGCGGATTATGCGATGACGCAGCCATTCCGCGACGGACTTGAAGAACTTCGCGCACTCGGGCAGCAGCGCACCTGCGCGATCATGTGCGCCGAAGCCGTCTGGTGGCGCTGCCACCGTCGTATCATCACCGATTACCTTATTGCGGCCGGTGATTCGGTCCAGCACATCCTCGGCCCCGGACACATTGACCAGGCGGCGATGACCCCGGCCGCACAGGTGCAACCGGATGGACGATTAGTCTATCCTGCATGCACCGAAAAGGACCCGTCACCATGACCGAAATGCGTGGGATCACCACCGGCCTGTGTTTTCCCGAAGGCCCGGTCGCCATGCGCGACGGTTCCATCGTTCTGGTGGAGATCGAGCGACAGACAGTCACCCGCGTTCTGTCGAACGGCCGCACAGAGGTGATCGCCCGCACCGGGGGTGGCCCGAACGGACTCGCGGTCGGGCCGGATGGCGCATTCTATGTCTGCAACAATGGCGGCTTTGCCTTTCGCTACGAGCAAGGGCTGCTGCGCCCCAGTGCGCAAGCATCCGACTACGCCGGAGGACGGATCGAACGCGTCGATCCTGATACCGGCACCACGACGATTCTTTATGATCGCTGCGGCGATCACAAACTACGCGGTCCCAACGATATCGTTTTCGATGGCCATGGCGGGTTCTATTTCACCGATCTCGGCAAATCCCGCGCGCGCGATCGCGACCACGGCGGATTGTATTACGCGCTGGCGGACGGATCGCGGATCGCCGAAGTAGCCTATCCGTTGCTTACCCCAAATGGCGTTGGACTGTCACCCGACGGCAACACGGCATACGTGGCCGAAACCGAGACCGCGCGACTTTGGGCGTTCGATCTGACAGACCCGGGCGTGGCAAGGAAGCAGCCATTTCCGTCCCCACATGGCGGGCGATTGGTCATCGGTCTCGGCGGGTTCCAACGCTTCGACAGCCTGGCCGTCGATGCCGTTGGAAATATCTGCATAGCCACGCTGGTCAGCGGCTGTATCAGCGTGATAGCGGCGGATGGGCGGTTGCTGCGTCAAGTGCGTACCGGCGATCCAATGACAACGAATATCTGTTTCGGCGGCTGCGGACTGCGCACCGCGTACGTCACGCTGTCCGGTATCGGCCGGCTGGTGGCATTCGACTGGCCCGAGGCAGGACTGCCGATGGCGCACCAAGTGTAGCCCAGTCATTGACCCGGTAACCTTGTGCACGATCGCTGTTGAGGTTGTCCGATCCGGCCGGTAACATGTTATCGGCTACCAACGGGGAGCGACATCGATGGACAGTGATATCTCCAGGCGCGCGATCGCCGAATTTTTTGGAACCTTCTGGCTGGTGTTTGGCGGCTGCGGTGCGGCGGTCCTGGCCGCGGCATTTCCCGGGCTCGGAATCGGCTTCCTCGGCGTTGCGTTTGCGTTCGGCCTTACAGTTCTGACCATGGCGTACGCCGTCGGTTACATTTCAGGCGGACACTTCAATCCAGCGGTTACTGTTGGGCTATGGGCGGCGGGGCGCTGCGCAAACCGTCACGTCATCCCTTACATCATCGCCCAGGTGATCGGCGCCATCGTCGCTGCAGCGGCGTTGTGGATCATCGCATCCGGGAAGCCGGACTGGGTTCCAGGCGGTTTCGCCGCGAATGGTTATGGCGATCTCAGTCCCGGAAAATACAGTCTTGGCGCCTGCTTCTTCATTGAAGTACTGATGACGTTCTTTTTCTTGTTCATCATCATCGGTACCACCTCGAAGGGCGCCGCTGTCGGATTTGCAGGCATCCCCATCGGGCTGGCACTCACGCTCATCCATCTGGTAACGATCCCGATCACCAACACTTCGGTCAATCCGGCGCGCAGTACCGGCCCGGCACTGTTCGCCGGCGGCCAGTACGTGGGTCAGCTCTGGCTGTTCTGGATCGCACCGCTGCTAGGCGCGCTGATTGCCGGAGGGCTGGCTCGTTGGATGTATGAGCACGAGAGCATCGTGGAAACTGTCGTCATGGAGGAAACCCGGGTTTCCTGATTCGCCGCGATCCGTCGGCGGCACGCGATAACACACGTGCCGCCGGCTACCGCAATCGGTTCAGCCGGTTACCTTGGCAACTTCAGCGGGCGACTTGTTCACCAGCGCCGCATAATCCTTCATCAGCGTTTCGCTGATCTGACCCGGCGTGAAGCTGAATTCAGCAATCTCCCGCACCGGGGTCACTTCGGCAGCGGTGCCGGCCAGGAACACCTCGGTCGCGTTCTTCAGCTCATGCGGCATGATAGGACGCTCGATCACCTTCATCTGCCGGTTTTTGGCCAGTGCCATGACGCTCCGTCGCGTGATGCCGTCCAGAAAACAGTCCGGGTCCGGCGTGTGCAGCTCACTGTTCATCACGAAGAAGATGTTGGCACCGGTTGCCTCGGCAACCTGACCGCGCCAGTCCAGCATCAGTGCGTCGGCGTACCCCTCGGCCTCGGCCTTGTGCTTGGACAACGTGCCGATCATGTACAGCCCGGTTGCCTTGGCCGCTGTCGGTGCGGTTTCCGGTGATGGACGCTTCCACTCCGCCATGCCCAACCGGATGCCCTTCATCCGATCGTCACCGAAATAGCTCGGCCACGGCCACACCGCGATCGCCAGATGGATTTTCGTGTGTTGCGCCGAAACCGCGAGCATCTCTGACCCACGCCAGGCGATGGGGCGCACGTAAGCGTCCGTCAGCCCGTTGGCCTTCACCGTCTCGTTGCATGCCGCATCGATTTGGTCGGCCGTGAAGGGTAATTCGAACCCCAGGATGCGCGCCGAATTGATCAGCCGGTTGGTGTGGGCGCGCAGCCGGAAGATATTGCCGCTATAGGCCCGTTCGCCTTCGAACACCGCCGAGGCATAATGCAGCCCATGCGTCAGCACATGCAGTTTTGCCTCCCGCCAGGGGACCAGCGCGCCATCCCACCAGATCCAGCCATCCCGGTCGTCGAAAGGAACGAGCGCCATAGGTCCTATCCTCGCAATTTTGTTGCTTTAGACCGCCGAAGGGTATAATGCATCGCCAGATACGTCAACATCACTGTCGCATGCGCAAGGAATGCCTGCCATGCCCCGCCCGAAGGGCGACTCCATGAGCGGCGCCCATCGTGTCCCGAAACCCGCAGCCCCCGCACTCGTCGAATCCAAGCCCGCCGCTGGGGCCAATCTGCTGTTCCTGCGGGAGGAGGAAATCCGTCTGGCACAGGACCTGCTGTTCTTTGCATACCGGGACTTCACTAATGCCGCGGACGTGATCCTGGACGAACTGGGGCTCGGCCGTGCTCACCATCGATCACTGCATTTCATCGGCCGCAATCCTGGCATCAACGTCTCCGATCTGCTTGGCATCCTGCGAATCACAAAACAGAGCCTGGCGCGCGTGCTCTCCGTGCTGATCGAACAAGGCTATGTGTCCCAGTCTCCCGGCAGCGCCGATCGGCGTCAGCGGCTGTTGGCGCTCACCGACGCTGGGCAGGAATTGGAGCGGCGGCTGTTCGAGAGGCAAAGAACAGTATTGAGCGCCGCATACCGCGAGGTCGGGGGAACCGCGGTCGATGGGTTCCGTCGGGTGATGCGGGCCATCATGGATGACGCGGCCCGCGCCTACCTGGACACCCCCGAAGGCCAAGGGCACGCTCCGCGAGCGCGGAGCACCTGATGACTGAGGACGCACACATTCTGGTGGTCGATGACGACGCGCGGCTGCGCGCGCTGTTGTCGCGCTATCTCGCGGACAACGGATTTCGTGTCACCACCGCCGACAATGCGGCCGACGCGCGGGCCAAGCTCCGCTCCGTCAGCCCGGACCTCATGGTGCTCGACGTGATGATGCCGGGCGAAAGTGGGCTGGCATTGACCGAGTCGCTGCGGCGCGACAACGGCCACGATTTGCCGGTGCTGCTGCTGACCGCTCGCGGCGCGCCCGAGGATCGCATCGCCGGATTCGAGGCGGGCGCGGATGATTATCTGGGCAAACCGTTCGAACCGCTGGAGTTGGTGTTGCGCATCCGCGCGATGCTGCGTCGAGCGCCCCCTGCCTCGTCAGGCGGGGGGGCAAGCCCCGTGCAGCTTGGCAGCGCCGAGTTCGACCCGGCACGTGGAGAGTTGCGCAACCCTGCCGGCTCGATTCGCCTCACCGGCGGCGAGTCGGCGCTGCTGACGGCGCTGGCACGCAAACCGAATGAGGTGCTGTCGCGTGAGGATCTGGCGGAAGCGCTGGCGATGGATGATGCCGGCGAGCGCGCGATCGACGTCCAGGTGACCCGGTTGCGGCGCAAGATCGAGGCCGACCCGCGCGAGCCGCGCTTCCTGCACACCGTGCGCGGCCGTGGTTATGTCCTGAAGCCCGGCATCTGATGGGAGTACCGTTGCCCTTCGCCCGTTTGGTCAAGCGCGTGCTGCCGCGATCGCTGCTCGGTCGCAGCCTGCTGATGATCCTGGTGCCATTGGTACTGCTTCAGGCCGTTGCCCTGCAGGTTTATTACGGCAGCCATCTGGACTTGGTGTACCGCCGGCTGTCCGGCGCGGTTGCCGGAGAGGTGCAATTCACTCTGCAGCTCATGCGACGATTTCCGGGACCCCAGAATACCGATTGGGTAATCGAAACGGCGCGCCGCGAATTTGATCTTGCGATGCGTGTTGAACCGGGTGCCCAGCTCGCGCCGCAACGCCGCGTCAACGTGATCGGCCCGATGGATGATGAGCTGGAAAAAGCGTTGGGTGAGCGCCTGACCGAGCAGTTCACCATGGATTGGGGTTACGATCCACAATCGGTGCTGATTCGCGTTCAACTCCCCAGTGGCGTGCTGGACGTGCTGGCGCCGCGCAAGCGCGTCGATTTGGGAACCGTTTTCCTGTTCATGGGTTGGCTGGTCGGCACCTCGGTGCTGTTGTTCGCGATCGCCGCCTTGTTCATGCGCAATCAGGTGCGCGGAATTCGCCGGCTTGCGGATGCCGCCGAGGCATTCGGGTTGGGCCGCGATCTGGGGTCGATCCGTCCTGAAGGTGCCACAGAGGTACGCCGCGCCGCCGGAGCCTTCAACCGGATGCAAGAGCGCATCCGGCGCTTTCTGACGCAGCGGACCGAAATGCTGGCCGGGGTGTCGCACGACCTGCGCACGCCGCTGACCCGCATGCGGCTGGCCCTCGCCATGCTGCCGGCGCGGCAGGAGGTGGCGGACGATGTCGCCGAGATAACCGCTGATGTCGATGAAATGGAACGGATGATCGAGGGCTATCTCGCCTTTGCACGCGGCGAGGGCACTGAGCAGGCGGAGCCGGTGAACCTGTCGGTGGTTCTTGAAGAAGTCGCCGCCGGCGCCCGCCGCTCCGGCGCCGCGGTGGCGCTCGATGTGCCGGCTGAGCTGACATTGAGATTGCGTGTCGATGCAGTTCGCAGGGCGATCACCAATCTGGTGGACAATGCCCGTCGTCATGCGCATCACGTTGTGTTGGGGGCAGTGCAGGTCGGGCTGCGCAACGTGGTGGTAACGGTTGACGACGACGGGCCGGGAATCCCGCCCGACCGCAGGGAAAGTGTATTCCGCCCGTTCGAAAGCGACGCTGCCGGCGGCACCGGTCTGGGCCTGACGATCGCACGCGATATCGTGCGTGCGCATGGCGGCGACATTCTGCTGGAAGACAGCCCGTTGGGTGGTCTGCGGGCGCGGATCAGGTTGCCCGTGTAACCAGTTGTCGGGCCAGATCAAGATTGCTTCAGCCTAAATCAGACGGCATACGTGTTGACTCTTCAGCGCAGAGACGGTCCGGCCCGTCATGCCCGGCGAAGGCCTCATATCGGAGACGTGGATGGCCGGCCTCGCCGGCCATGACGATTTCGCAACCGCGGAAACGTCTACATATACATTGGTGGTATTA
>DATIMO010000060.1:0-3927 GCA_035475215.1 Acetobacteraceae bacterium
GACCTTTGTTCATCGTTTATCCGTACGATACCGATCCACAATTACAGCGACAGACGTATTACAGCCGATCTGCCTGGCAGGTAGCGGAGATGCAGGTCGCCTGATCATGCGCCCGAACCGACCCGCACACACGGAGGTGGCGCCCGGCTTGGGGCTGAAGCTGGTGTTCACGGCTTTCATCGGATTCCTTGCCGCGGCCGCACTGTATGCGTCCGTCCTTATCGCGCAGCGCCAGACCGTGCTGGATTCGGAAGCGCGTTACAACATCACGTGGTTGACCAGCCAGGCTGGGCTCGAACTGGCCCGGCTAGAGGCCGTGATCGGCGCATCCCAGGTGCCAAATTCCGGGATCGATGCGGACGCCGTGGGCATCTGGATGGATATAGTAACCAACCGCCTGCAGGTGCTCACCAATGGAGAAGTTGGCAGCTTCATAGCCAAACGCCCGGAGTTGCATGGAATTGCAGCCGATCTGGCGACAGGGATGGCTGCCGCCCGGGCCCTGTCTGCCCGACTTGATGAACCGGGCACTGCCGGCAAACTGCTGGCGACGCTGCTGCCGCTCAATCCGAAGCTGGTCCGACTTTCGTCGGTGGCGTACGTCCTGAGCAGCAATATTGCCGCGCGTGATCTGCGGGAACTGGTGCGGTTGCAGTGGATCTTTTCTGGGCTTCTCGGGGGGCTGATCATCTGCGGCTTCTCATTGATCGGGCTGCTGTCCTGGCACAATCGGCTGCTGAAGCGCGCGCATACCGATTTGCAACGGACCGGGAAGGATTTGCGCACGCGGGATGTCGAACTCGGAACGCGCAATGCACAATTCGATGCTGCCCTGAACAACATGTCGCAGGCGCTCTGCATGGCAGACGCCGAGCAGCACATGATCGTCTGCAACGTGCGGTTTCTGGAGCTGTTCGGCCTGTCGGAGGCCGAGGTGCGGCCGGGCACGCCGGTGGTCGAAGTGTTTCGCAGCATTCATGCGGCGGCGCGGTACGATCGGCGCGTCGTGGAAACGATATGGCTGGAGCAGCAGGGCCTGGCGACATCGCGGCGACCCTGGCGCTTCTTCCAGGAGGATTCGGGTGGGCGAGCGCTGTCGGTATCGCATCAGCCAATGCACGATGGCGGGTGGGTTGCCACGTATGAGGATATCAGCGAACGCCGCCAGGCTGAGGCGCGCATACGCTTCATGGCGCATCACGATGCGCTGACCGGGCTGCCGAACCGGTTGCTGTTCCGTGAACGTATGGAATCCGCTCTGGAGCAGATCAGCCACTCCGGCGAATCGCTTGCGGTGCTGTGTCTGGACCTCGACTTTTTCAAGGACGTCAACGATACGCTGGGCCATCCAGCGGGCGATGCGCTGTTGGAGTCGGTGGCCCGGCGCTTGCGGGCCTGCGTGCGCGGGGGCGATCTGGTCGCGCGGCTCGGTGGCGACGAGTTTGCCATCCTGCAATTCTCGCCAAAGCAACCGACCGATGCCGAGGGTCTAGCGCAGCGAATTGTCGAGACATTGCGCCAACCCTACGACATCGAGGGGCAGCCTGCGATCGTCAGCGTCAGTGTCGGGATTGCGATCGCCGGGGAGAGCGGTGCCGGGGCGGATACGCTGCTGAAATGCGCCGACCTGGCACTGTATCGTGCCAAGGCGGACGGGCGTGGCACGTATCGCTTCTTCGAAGCGGTGATGGATGCGGAAATCCAGGTGCGTCGTGCGATCGAACTCGAGTTGCGCGAGGCGCTGGCACGTTCGGAGCTGGAAGTGTTCTATCAGCCGCAGTTCGACCTGCGACGGGGCCAGGTTTGTGGGTTCGAGGCGCTGTTGCGCTGGCGCCACCCGGAACGCGGTATGATTGCGCCGGATCGCTTCATTCCGATCGCCGAGGAGCTTCGCTTGATCATCCCGATCGGTGAATGGGTGCTTCGCAAGGCGTGCGCCGATGCTGCCGCCTGGCCGGACCATATCAAGATCGCAGTCAATCTCTCGCCGATGCAGTTCCGATCGGAAAACCTCGTATCCGCGGTGGAGCGCGCGCTTCAGCTTTCGCGGGTGGCTGCCCACCGGCTTGAAATCGAGATTACCGAATCAGCCCTGCTGCAGAACAACCACAAGGTGCTGAGCACGCTGCATCAGCTTCGTGCCCTTGGTGTTCGGATTGCGCTGGATGATTTCGGCACCGGGTACTCCAGCCTGAGTTACCTGCGCAGCTTCCCATTCGACAAGATCAAGATCGACCAGTCCTTCGTCCGCGAAATCGGCAGCCGACCGGACTGCCTGGCGATCGTGACGGCGGTCACCGGACTTGCTCATCAACTTGGCATGTCCACCACAGCCGAGGGCGTCGAAACAGCCGAGCAACTCGATGAACTGCGTGATGCCGGATGCGACGAGGTGCAAGGCTTCTATTTCGACCGACCGAAGCCGCTGTCCGCGACGTTCGCCTGGTTCGACAAGTCCGATCAGCCGGCGATTGCGGAACCCGCCGCCGCAGCCTGACGTTCACCGGCCCGGTACTCCCGAACTGATGAACGAACACGTCCGCGTCATCTAGTCCTGGCGCGAGCGGGCCGCACTATTCTTTGCGGAATGACCTGCCCGATCGAGGATTACGGGCTGATCGGGGATGGGGAAACCGCTGCCCTTGTCAGCCGGAACGGCTCTATCGACTGGCTCTGCTGGCCGCGGTTCGACAGCGATGCGTGCTGCGCGGCGCTGCTGGGCAACGACCAGCACGGATTCTGGCGGATCGCTCCGGCTTTCGCCGGGTGGCGGAGTACGCGGCGCTATCGGACGGATACGCTGGTCCTGGAGACCGAGTTTACCCGTGGCGGCAATACGGTCCGCCTGATCGATTTCATGCCCATGCGCAAGGGGCCTCCGACGCTGCTGCGGATTGTCGAGGGACTCCGTGGTCAGGTTCCACTTCGCCTCGAGCTCATGCTCCGGTTCGACTACGGCTTGATCACGCCGTGGCTGGAGCCGCGGGGAGACGTGGTGTGCGCGATTGTCGGCCCCGATCAGGTGGCCTTCCGCAGTCCGGTCCCGGTCCAAAGCGCCGCGGGAAAGCTGAGCGCCGATTTCACCGTGTCAGCAGGGCAGAGACTGGGATTTGCCTTGGCATGGGGACCATCGAAGGAGCCGCCGCCATCGCCGGTCGACCCGGATGCGGCACTGGCCCCCACCGAAGGATACTGGCGCGAGTGGGTCGCCCGGTTCCGCGTGCACACGCCGTGGCGTGATCCGGTGGTGCGATCATTGATCACTTTGAAGGCTCTGATCCACGCCCCGACCGGTGGCTTGGTCGCGGCACCGACCACGTCGTTGCCGGAGGTGATCGGCGGCGAGGCCAACTGGGATTACCGCTTCTGCTGGTTGCGCGACGCCACCTTCACCGTGGGTGCACTGCTGAACGCCGGCTATCATGACGAGGCGGTCGGCTGGCGCGACTGGATGCTGCGTGCCATTGCCGGCAGCCCGGATCGGCTTCGCATCATGTACCGGGTGGATGGCGGGCGGCACGTACCGGAATGGACCGTGTCGTGGTTGCCGGGTTACGCGGGATCGCGCCCGGTGCGCGTGGGCAATGGCGCTGCGGGGCAGGAACAAATCGACGTTCATGGCGAACTGATCGAGGCGATGCACCTGCTGGATCGCGCCGGCATTCCGCGACCGGAGCACGGATTGGCGCTCGAGCGTGACCTGGTACTGCGACTCGAAAACGTGTGGACGGACCCCGGTCACGGGCTTTGGGAAAATCGGGGTGAGCCGCAGCATTACGTGTATTCGAAAGTGATGGCCTGGGTCGGTATTGATCGCTTTGTGCGTGGGACCGACGCGCAGACCGATGCGGATCGGGAGATCGTTCGGCGATTGGCCGGGCTGCGCCAGGCAATCCACAAGGAGATTTGCGAAAAAGGTTACTCATC
>DATIMO010000061.1:0-5950 GCA_035475215.1 Acetobacteraceae bacterium
CCAAGCGGCACGTCCGGAATGCCAAGGCCGGGCTCCGGCGTCAGTACGGACGCCAGCAACGCCCGCGTATAGGGGTGTCGCGGCGCGCGGAACACAGCATCCGCATCCGCCTGCTCCACAAAGCGGCCAAGGTACATCACCGCAACCTCGTCCGCGATATGCTCCACCACCGCCAGGTTATGGCTGATGAACACCAAAGTCAGGTTGAACGCTGCGCGCAGTTCCGCCAACAGGTTCAGTATCTGCGCCTGCACCGACACATCCAGTGCCGAGGTCGGTTCGTCGCAAATCAGAATGGACGGCTCCACGACAAGCGCGCGGGCGATCGCCACGCGCTGGCGCTGGCCACCGGAAAGTTGCGCCGGAAACCGGCGAGCCGTCGCAGCGCTCAGCCCCACGCGCTCCAGCATCGCCATCACCCGCCGCTGGCGCTCCGACCGGCCGATCCGGCCCTGCGCCACCAACGGCACGGCTACAATATCGCCCACGCGTCGACGCGGATTGAGCGAGCTCATCGGGTCCTGGAACACCGGCTGAATCAGCCGCGCGCGCTCACGCCGATCCATCTGCGCCAGTGATCGCCCGTCGATGCGCACGCTGCCAGAACTCGGCGCCAACAGGCCCAGCATGATCCGCGCCAGCGTCGATTTGCCGCAACCAGACTCGCCCACGATGCCCAGTGCGCTACGAGCGGGCACGCGCAACGACACCTCGTCCACAGCCACCACGCTCCGACGAGCCCCGAACGTGCCGGATCGCTGATCGAACACCCGGCTCAGCCCAACGGTTTCGATTGCATCGATCACGCAGCCGCCCTCCAGGCGGGGTCCAGCAGACAACGATACTGGTGCTCGTCGCCGATATGCCGCTCCGGCACCGGCTCGGCACAGGCGGCCATCGCCTCGCCGCAGCGATCGCGGAACGCACATCCGGCAAAGCCCGGGCCGATTGCCGGTACGATTCCCGGAATGCTGCCCAGCTTCTCACCGCGGCGCACCTTCCCCGGCACCGGAATAGAGGCGAGCAGACCGCGCGTATAAGGATGTGTCGGAGCGGCAAACAACTCGTTGACCGGCGCCTGCTCGACAATCTCGCCGGCGTACATCACCGAGACCTGGTTCGCGGTGCGTGCGACGATGCCAAGGTCATGCGTGATCAGCAACACGGCCAGCCCCAGTTCCCGCTGCAGCCCGGCCAGCAGCCGCAGGATCTGCGCCTGCACGGTCACGTCCAACGCAGTGGTCGGCTCGTCAGCAATCAGCAACTCCGGCTCGCACAACAGTGCCATGGCGATCATAACGCGTTGCCGTAGCCCGCCGGACAACTGATGCGGGAACTGCCCAAGCCGCATATCCGGGGCGCTGATGCCGACCCGATCCAGCATAGCGGCGGCGCGGGCAACGGCATCACCCTGACCAAGCCCACGGTGCCGCCGCAGCACCTCCGTCATCTGAGATCCGACCGTGTAGGCCGGATTCAGGCTGGTCATCGGCTCCTGGAAGATCATCGTCATGCGGTCACCGCGCAGGCGCGCCATCTGACGTTCCGATAATGGCGCAAGATCGAGATCGCCGAACGCGATGCAATCGGCGCTGCGACGTGCGCTGCGCGGCAGCAAGCCCATTAACGCCAGGGCAGAGACGGATTTGCCGCAGCCGGACTCGCCCACCAGGCAATGCGTTTCGCCGCGCGCAACCGAAAGGCTGATTCCCCGCACAGCGGCAACGTTGGGGAAGCCAACCCGCAACCCCTCGATGCGCAACACCGGCGTCATCGTTCAGTCTGCGCCCCTAGCGCGTCACGCAGCCCGTCGCCGAGCAGATTGATGCCCAGAACCAGAACCAAGAGCGCCAGTCCGGGGATCTCGATCACCCACGGCTTGAAGAACATGTAGTCCTTGGCTTCGGCGATCATCAGCCCCCAGGACGGCAGCGGTGGTGGCACGCCAAGCCCAAGGAACGACAGGGCCGCTTCCAGCAGAATCGCGATCGCCATGTCGATCGTGGCGATCACAACCAAATGGTGGGCAATGTTGGGCAGCACCTCGCGCAGGATGATCGCCAAGCGCGAGCAACCGGCGGCCCAGGCGGCGGCAACGTAATCCAGGCCGCAGACCTGCCGCGTTGCCGCGCGCGACACCACGGCGAACCGCTCCCACAGCAACAACCCAAGCGTCAGCATCACCACGGTGAGCGAGCTGCCGATCAGCGAAACCACTGTCAGCGCCACCAGGATCAGCGGGATCGCCAGCCGGCAGGAGATGATGAACATCACCACCCGATCCAGCTTGCCGCCGAAATACCCACCCAATACGCCAAGCGTGGTGCCGATGAATCCGGCCATCATAATCGTGGTGGTGCCGATCATCATGGAAATGCGGGTGCCCAGGATCAGGCGGGCGAAATAGTCGCGCCCGAGTTGGTCGGTTCCCAACAGATGCTCGGACGAACCGCCCTTCATCCAGGCGGGCGGAATGAAGCGCTGCGACAGGTTCTGCGCGAACGGATCATGCGGCACCAGCAGCGGTGCGAATATTGCGACCACCGCCGCCGTGCCGACGATCAGCACGCCCAACCAGAGCGCAATCCTATGTCGCATCAGGTGGCCCGCAGCCGCGGATCGAGCGCCGCGCCCAGCAGATCCGCCAGCGTGGTCAGCACAACGAAAATGATGGCGAACAGCAGCACGACCGCCTGCACCACCGGGAAGTCGCCCTTCTGGATCGACTCCCAGGCGAGATAGCCGACCCCGCGGATATTGAACACGACCTCCACCACCACCGAGCCGCCGAGGATGAAGCCGAGTTGCACGGCGGACACCGCAACCACCGGCATCGCCGCGTTGCGGAACGCGTGCTTCAGCACGATGGAGGCGCGCGATAGGCCCTTGGCGCGCGCGGTGCGCACGTAATCGGCGCGCATGGCATCGACCATGCCGCCACGCGTCAATCGCAGCATCGCCGGGATTGCGACGAAGGCTAGCACGAAGGCGGGCATGATGTAGCCCGTCCAGGTCTCGACGCCGGAGATCGGCAACCAGTGCAGGGTGACGCCGAACCAGACGATCAGCATCAGCCCGAGCCAGAAGCTGGGGACCGCCTGCCCTGCCAGCGCCATCATGCCGATCGCCATGTCGGCGGCGGTGCCTTCATGCAGCGCGGCCAGAATGCCAAGCGGCAGGGCCACCGCGATGGCTATGGCGATAGCCAGAATTCCCAGAATGAACGTGACCGGAAAATGTTCGGCGATCAGTTGCGATACTTTTTCATGAAACAGGAAGGAATCGCCCAGATCGCCATGCGCGGCGCGATTTGCCCAGTCGAGGAACTGGATCGGTAGCGGCCGGTCGAGGCCAAGCTGGTGCTCGATCTTCGCGATTGCCTCCGGGGAGGCATCCGGCCCGGCAAGATTGATCGCCAGATTGCCACCCAGGCGCGCCAACGCGAAGCTGATCACCAGAACAGTCAGGCAGACCAGCACCGCAAGCAGCAGGGATCGAAGCAGGTAGCGCAACACGTCCCGAGACTACAGGAGCCGACCTGTGCAGACAAAATGCGGGTTTTCCCAGCCCGGTTTGCCGTAGCCCAGCGGGTCTCCGTCGAGCCGGCGCACGGACCCGCCGGCTGCTTCCAGCAGCGCCTGGGGCGCGGCCGTATCCCATTCCATGGTGCGGCCGAAGCGGGGATAGAGATCGGCAACGCCCTCGGCCAGGCGGCAGAATTTCACCGCGGAACCGAAATTGATCACCACGGCGATTTTGCGGCCTTCCAGGAAGGCGTCCAGGCGGCTTTGGTTGCCATGATAGCGGCTGGCGAGCACGGTCAGGCCCTCGGCGGGGGCAAGGCGGGCGGCGATCGGCTGTTCGCCGCTGCTGGTGCGTTTCCAGGCGCCGTGGCCGACGATGCCGCCGAACAGTTCGCCCATCGCCGGTACGGCAACCACGCCAAGATACGCGCGGCCATCCCGGACCAGCCCGATATTCACGGCGAATTCGTTGTTGCCGGCGGTGAACTCCCGTGTTCCGTCGAGCGGATCGACCAGCCAGTACTGCGCGGCTGGGGCGGTGATGCGGCCGGCTGCGACCTCTTCCTCGGCGATCACCGGGATGTCGGGTGTGGCCGCACGCAGGCCTTTCACGATGATCGCCTCCGCCGCGTGATCCGCGGCGGTGACCGGCGACGCGTCTTCCTTGCGCAGCACGTCGAAACCGCTCGCGCGCACGGCCAAGATCGCCTCGCCGGCCTGCAGGGCCAGATCGGCGGCAAGCGAGATCAGGGATGTGTCGTCCATCCGCGGGGTTTAGCCGCCCGCGCGCGGGGTCACAACGCTGTACCCGCCGGCGGCGGTATTTGCGTCTGGGCGGGGGCTGCTTCGTCCTTTGGCAGGGGTTGATCGGCGGGTGCGGGACGATCCGGGCGCGGCGTGTCAGGCGGTTCCGGCGTGGTGATCACGTCGAAATCGAACGGGGAAAAGCGCATAACGGCCTCCTTGGTCCTGTTTGGGGCCGCTTCGCTGGCAGGCGACGGTATTCGGGTGGAAATGAAGAAAGCCGCCTGGGCGAGGCGGCTTTGGGGTCTTGCGAGCGATGCGCGATCCTAGGCCGCCAGTGTGTAGTACCGACGGTAGCTAAATCGGATCGTGGCGCGCAGGCATCGCATGAGGAATTGATAACCGGTCTTCGTGATCGACGCAAGGGCACGGTCCGGTGAGGTAGATGTGGCGGATGCGAGTCACCCTCGCAGGCCTGCGCATAGTCGTTTATCCCAACGATCATCCACCGGCCCATGTCTATGTGCTCGGACCCAGGTGGGTACTGGTGGTCGAACTCCTTGATCTGCAGGTTCGGGAGGCTATCAGGTGCAGTGAACACGAAGCGCGCAAGGTCCTGCGGCTGGTTGAGAGCTATCGCGACGAGCTGATCGATGCGTGGAGACGTTTCCATGGCTGAGTTGAGGACAGAACAGTTCGAGGCGGCCAGTGCCCGCGGAGAGGCGCGGATGCGCGGGCCTCGTGCAGCGACCGCGCGTTTTGATGCTGGCCGCAACCGCATTATCGTGCGGTTGACGACCGGGATCGAGATCGGCTTCGCGCCGGCCGATGCTGAAGGTTGCAGCACGTTACTTCCGACGATCTCAAAACTATCGAACTCGATGCGTTCGGCTCGGGTATCCACTTTCCCTCAATCGACGCCGATCTTTACGTGCCGGCCCTGCTGGAAGGAGTAATGGGTTCCAAAGGCTGGATGGCCGCGAAACTCGGGGCCGTTGGCGGCAGCGCGCGTAGCCCCGCGAAGGCGGCCGCGTCACGGGAAAACGGCAAGCGCGGTGGTCGGCCGCGCAAGCGTGTCGCCGGCGGGGAAGACTGATGTCCCGACATATCCCAACGCACGATGGAATCTCGGTCGAGCACACCGGAGAGGCCCAGTGGCCAGCGAACCGCGCCAGAATTTCCTCGAAGTCGCGGTATACCAGGCGGCCGGCAACTGATCCTGGTCACCAATCCTGCACAACCCGAAGAACGGCTGGTTCGGCTAAATCGGGCATATCGATCCTCTTGGGAGGACCCAAACGTCGGTTCAACCTGGATCGCCGGGCCGCCAACGGACCCGGCAAAACAGGCTAGCAGCCGCTTAGGAACGTGAGCAAGCAGAAAGCTAGCACGCTGAAAAGATTACGATTGGGCAGATTTAGCAGCAATTAGCACGGACATTCGGTGCGGATTAGCACGGCCACGCGGAACCCTTCCCGGAGCGGAAATGGATGGCGAATCACGGGAGGGAGACATGGCCGCTCTGGGATTTCGGGTAAGACAGTCCGCATTCCGCCACGGCACAGCTTTGGCCGTGCTGGTCGCCTGTCTCGGCGGTCCGGCGATCGCCGGCCCGGTCGGCCCTCCTGAAACCTTCCAGCGCGACGCGGTCGGCAGCTTCCCGGCTAGCTGGAACGATGTCG
>DATIMO010000062.1:0-7602 GCA_035475215.1 Acetobacteraceae bacterium
TGCCCTCAATCGTAAAATCGTTGCGGCGCACGAAATCGGGACTCTCCCCTTTGTTGCAGAAGCCCAGATCCTCGATCTGCATCATCGAGATTACCGAATAATCGTCGTATGTCTGCACAAGATCGATCTCGTCCGGTCCGATGCCGGCCTGGGCCCATAAAGCATCGCGATCCATCGCCCAGCCGCCACGAAGCTGCACGGGATCATCCGGAAACGCATTGTGCCGCTCGATCGCCGCAAGCACCGATACCGCGCGAAGGCCGAGAGCAGCAGCGCGATCCCGTCGCATCACCAGGAAACCATCGCCCCCGGCGCAAGGCGTGACGCAATCGAACAGATGCAATGGCTCCGCGACCGGTCGCGCCGCCAGATACTGCGACAGCGTCATTTCGTCACGCAGCAATGCCAAGGGATTGCGGCGGGCGTTCTGCCGCTGCGCAATGCACAATTTTCCGAAATCCTGGCGTGTGGCGCCGAACGTTCGCATATAGGCATCAGTGATCAGCGCAAAGCTGGCGTTCGGCCCACCGGCGCCGTGCGGATACACCGCCTTGCGTGCAAAGCTGCTGAAGTCCGTCAGCAGATCGCGGAAACTGGTTTCATTGGCGGTGTCGCCGGCAATGCACGCGACCACTTCGGCATCACCGGCCTGCACGGCGCGTGCGGCGCGGCGCAACGCGATCACGCCACACGCACCGCCCATCGGCAGCCATTCCAGAAATTGCGGTGAAAGCCCGGCATACTGGGTGAAAGCCACGGACGTGTCCGAACCCAGCGTGAAGCTGGATGCACAAAGCCCGTCGATGTCGGTCTTGCGCAATCCACTGCCGCGGATCAGCCTCGCCAGCACGCGCGCAAGAAACCAAACAGCCCCATGCGCGGACCGGCGAACATACGGCTCGGTGACCGGTACGACAGCAACAATATCGTCATAACCTTGCTCATGCACGACGCTTCTTCAGTGCGCGTGTATCGATGCATCCAGGTGAGCCGGGCAGATCGCGCGCAATCGCCTTCAACTCTCCACGTGAGATCTTCTGGCTCGCGGTCAGCGGTAATGCCTCCACAAACGCGACCCAACCGGGAACCTTGAAATACGACAGATCATCAAGCGCGGCGGTCACGATCGCGGCGGCAGTTTCAGCCGCCTGCCCGGGTGGGATCGGCGTGCGCGGAACAATGCACGCCAGCACTTCTTCCTCGCGAATGGGGTCTGCTGCGGCAGCGACCGCCACTTCCGCAACGCAAGGGTGGCGCCGCAGCACGGATTCCACCTCGACCGCGGAGATGTTTTCACCGCTGCGGCGGATCACATTCTTCTTCCGATCGACAAAAAGTAAAAAACCCTCGGCGTCCTGACGCACGATATCGCCGGTACGAAACCAGCCGTCGTCCCACGCGGCGCAGGTCGCTTCAGCGTCGTTCAGATATTCGGTGAAGAAACCGGCGTGCGGATCGGGTCCGGCGGCGCGCACCAGAAGTTCGCCGAGCGTGTCAGGCGGCGACGGCCCACCGGCGTCATCGACGACGCGCACCAGCATCCACGGATCGGGCCGGCCAAAACAGCTTGTGCCGACATGGCGCGGTTCACGATGTGCGATGGCGACACCACCAGCGCCGGTTTCGGTCATCGACCAGGCTTCCAGCAAAGGAAAACCGAAGCGCTGCTCGAACACATGATGATGGCGTCGGTCCACACCCGCACCGAAACCGAATCGCACATGATGGCCCCGATCGAACCCACTGGCCGGCGCAGCCAGCAGCATCGACGGCATCACACCGAGATAGTGTACAATCGTTGCACCACTTTTACGCACGCTGTCCCACCAACTCCGGGGGTGAAACCGGTCGAGCGGAATGATGCAGCCGCCGCACAGGATCATGGCCAACGTGGAAAACGCCATGGCGTTGACATGGCTCATTGGCAGTGGGGTGAGCAGGCGTTCCTTTCCAGCGCGCAGAGCGGTGATGCCGCCGATCGCATTATACCACCGGCCAGTGCGCAGATAGTATTCGTTGGAAAGCACGCAACCTTTGGGCCGCCCGGTGGTGCCGGACGTGTAAAGCAGGGCACATTCCGAATGTCCGTTCGGCGAAGCATCAAGCGCAGGACATGGGGCGCATGGCAGCCGGTCGCCAGCCATGATGGTGACGAACCCGACCCGCCCACCGGCATCGCGCAGCCCCATGAGATGGGGCAATGCCGCGATGCCAAGCACGATCTCGCTATGGCCGCACAGATAATCGAGTTCGGCAGGGCGCAGATCAGGATTCAGCGGCACGACGCTGACGCCAATTCGATTAAGGGCCAGCCAGTGCATGAAGAACGCCGGACGGTTTTCCAGCATCAAGCCGATGCGATGACCCGGGCCGTAACCGGCAGTTGCGTACTCCGCAGCAAGGCGCGCAATCTCCGCAACAGCGGTTGCGTATGTGACCACTCCGGGATCAATGCCGTAGACCGCGGCGGGTTCTGGCAGAACAAGAAGAAATGGGTGGTCCGGATAATCCGTGGCGGTGGCGGCAAGGGCGGCGGTGACTGTGCCGCACGGTGCCCAGGATGTCCTTCGCCCTTTCTTCCCCATACGCGGACGTCATCGCCTTCTCGTATTCCGGCACCGCGGAATCCGACGAATGGATGGAAAAATTCACCCCTGAATAGGAATGCCCGTTATCGAACACCCGCACGCCCATTTTGTCGAAGAAATCGTAACCTTCCGCGAATGGCACAAGCTGCTCGATCGCCATCGGCTTCGGCGCATCGACCGGCTTGCCCGCCCAAAGCTGCTTCGCTGTTCCCGCCGATGACGCGTATGCCGCCATCGGATGCATCGTATCATTCAGGTTCTCGACGAACAACTTCCAGTTACAATTGTGCAGGTAGCGCAGCACACCCCCAGCGACTTCCATCTCGCCGGACGGCGACCGGTCGGCCATGTAGTCGATGGATGACAAAACCTCGCCGAAATACTCGCGGAACGCCGGACCTTGATCGGACAACCTGGCGAACACGAACCCACGATACATCTCTGCAGCAACCGGCGTCAGCCCGCGTGCCGCCTCGCAGTGATCGAACCGGGTCTCGTCATACCCGCCGCGCAGCGGAATCGCGGCGATGGAGCCGTCGGTGCGGTAGCTCCACGCGTGATATGGGCAGCGGATGAACCGGCCTGCATTACCTGCCGCATCGGTCAGCAGTTTGGACCCTTTGTGCGCGCAGCGGTTGCGCAACACACGTACGGATCCGTCAGCCTGGCGGATCATCAGTACAGGCTCGGCGCCAATGTTGCAGGTGATGTAGTCGCCTGGGCCAGGCAGCTGACTCTCATGCCCGACATAGATCCAGGTCTTCGCCCAAAGCTGCTCCATCTCCAGTGCGAACAGCTCCGCGTCGGTGTAGACGTCGCGATGCACCGCATCGTCACGCACCAGCGCGCGGATCGCGGCAGGATCGCCGCGATAGCGGTTCATGTGGCCACCAGCGCCAGAACGCGGCACGGGCTGCCGGTGCCGCCTACGATCTTCAGCGGCGCGGTGATCAGAATCGCGCCCTTCGGCGGCAGACGATCAAGATTTGTCAGACTGGCCAGCCCAAATTTGTTCGCCCCATGCATTCCCGCGTGACACGGGAAAGGTGGATCGAAGCCGAAAGCCTGGCCGGCATCGGTGCCCACCGTCTCCGTGCCGAAGCCGATCACGTCACGCTGCTTCACCAGAAACGTCACGCAATCCAGGTCCGGGCCCGGCGTGTGCGGTCCGTCCGCACGCGCATTCAGAAACTCCGCCGGATCGCTCCGTTGCGACCAGCCGCTGTGCAGCAGCACCCAGCTTCCCGGTTCGATCCGGCCATGCTGCATCTCCCACGCTTCAATCCGTCCACGGGTCAGCAGAAAATCGGCGTCCGCGGCGCAATCAGCTGTGCAATCAATCACGTTTGCGGGAGCAACAAAGCGCTGCGGCGTAATCGTATCCAGCCGGTTCGCAGGCAGGTCCTTGCCAGTGATCCAATGCACCGGCGCGTCGAAATGCGTGCCGGTATGCTCCCCCAGCGAGATATTGCTCCACGCCCAGCCTGGCCCGCGGTGGTCGTAAACCGAGATCGGCTCGATCCGGAAAGGTTGCGACTGGCCGAACTGCGGCGGCAGGGAAATCACTGGCGTGTCGGGCGCCAGCGGTTGCGCCAGATCGATCACCTGCACCGCGCCGCTGCCCAGCGCGGCGGCAAGGTCTGCCAGAAGGCTTGCTGACATCGCGGCCTCCGTCGGTCCGACCCAAAATCTAAGCCACCGCGCCGCTCGCCTCAATCGCCGGACAGATGGCGGCGCAGAAAGCCGATCATCGGCTCGATCGATGCGGCCGGGCGCAGCTCTTGCTCGACAGACACCAACTCGATCGTGCCGCCGGCCTTCCGGTAGTTCGCCACGAAGCGTTCGGGTTCGTTACCGGCAAAACCGCCATCCGGGTCGTGATAGTCATGCACGGGGTCTGGCCGGCCTTGCACCCACAGTGTGGGCGGCATTGCCACTGCCTCATTACGTTCCAGCGCCAGCATCGGATTGCCTTCCGCCATCGCCGCCTCGGTGCCCCAGTACAGATCGTGACGTTCCTTCATGTTGTTGCTCCAGGCTGGCGGGTTAGCAGTGGACTGCTGGCGAATGGCATTGCGGTAGCGCGACAGCGGGTTGATCACTGGCCACAACATCACCACGCAGCTCAAGGTCGCATCGACCGCAGGCAACCCCGAGGGCAGCGGAATTGCCGCGTAGCGGGAATCGTGCGGTCGCATTGCAGCCAGCATCGCCAAGTGCCCACCACTGGAAGATCCGGCGATGCCCACCCGATTCGCGCGACTGTGAAGCTCGGCCGCGCGTGCCTTCAGCCAACGAATTCCATAATTGATGTCCGCCAGCGAGGTCGGGTACCCGTCGGCGGCGTGGCGGAAATTCAATGTTGCGACGACAAAACCCGCCTTGGCCAAAGCCTCATCGCGGGCCTGGCATTCGCTCAGATCGCCAGCCGTCCAGGCTCCTCCATGCAGATCGATCAACGCCGGGAACGGCCCGTTCCCTTGGGGCCTGAACAGCCGAAGCACCAGCGGCTGACCACCGTGGCGAAGATACTCGACGTCCTGCGTGATGTAGTCGTGAATCTCGGCCGGCATCGTAACACTCCCTTACAATCGGGCTTCTGTTCGCCCGAGGCTCTGGACGGCGCCAACAATCGAACCTACCTTGCACCTGCCGGGTGGACCAGAATAGAGCGACCGGGTCGAGCAGCCAGCAGGCCGCGCCGATCCGCCCGCCGGAGTTCGGTGGTTGCCCGGATCGCGACATGCTATGGCTGCGTCGCGTGTTCCGCGGCCGCGATTCGCGGTCCGCATGCCTCTTGAAACGATTTCAAGGACGACACCTCTGTCAGACGATCAACCACCACCGGATACTCTCCGCCTCGGGGACGCCGAGGCGAAGATGCGCCGTGCCCTTGGCCTGGACGGCGATCAGCCCCGTTTGCAGCCTCAGCCGCAGACATCTGTCGGCGCGGATCGCATGTTGCCCAATCGTCCCAAGCGCCGCTTCGTCGCAGACGGAGAGGTGCCGGTTGTGCATGGCCGGCTCTCGCGACGCGACGATCTCACGCCGCAGACCGCGCCCACGACGAACCGCCTGGAAGCGGCCGAACTCGCTACCCGAACCGAACGGGATGCGCGGGACAAAGCCGAGCGACTGCTGCACGAATCTCAGGCCGCGATCCACGATCTGCAAACCCGTCTGGGGCACGCACAACTGGCGCTGGTCGAAGCCCAGCAGGCGCTCGAAAACGAGCGGGCAAGTGCTGCAGTATTGCGCGACGCGCTGGACGAAGCGGAGGCCCGTCTGGCTGCCGGGACGGCGGCAAAAGATGCAGCCGTGCAGGAACTACGGGCCGCACAGGCCGCTGCGGTGCAATCACGTCCGACACGACAGGCATCCGAACACCCGGTGCAGACTCCAATGCCACGGGCCGCACGGTTCACAAAACCAAAGACCGCCGTGCGGTCACAGGCTGCGACGGCGAAGAAGCTGAAGATCGTAGCGGCGACAACCAAACCGGCCTCCGCACGCCCCGAGCCGAAACCAGTCCGATGGTGGGTCAAAAGCACCTCTGCCAGCAAGCGACGGTGAACGCACTTGCTGTCCCGCATCATGGCCGGCCGAGGGATTGTCCCGGCATCCCCTCCGTAAGCCGATGACAACTGAACAGTAATGCAGTTCAGCCTCACCCGCGAACAACAGCAGCTTCGGGCCCGCGCGGCGGAGCTGGCGCGATCGGTGATCGGCCCGCGGGCCGCCGAAATCGATCGCACCGAGCAGTATCCCTGGGACAACGTGGCCGCCCTGCGAGACGCCGGGTTCATGGGCCACACCATCCCGCGCGACTATGGCGGCGCCGGCGGGTCGTTCCTCGATGCGGCATTGATCGTCGAAGAGATGGCCAAGGTCTGCGGGGTGACCGGACGGATCGCGGTAGAGGCCAACATGGGCGCGATCTCCGCCGTGATGCTGTACGGCACCGAGGCACAGAAACGCCTGGCCGCGGAACTGGTGCTTGCCGGCGACAAGCCGGCCATCTGCATAACCGAACCCGAAGCCGGATCAGCCGCGACCGAGATGACCACTCGAGCCGACCGGCGCGGTGACCGTTTCGTACTGAACGGAAAGAAGCACTGGATCACTGGTGGTGGCGTATCTCGGCTGCACCTGATCTTTGCCCGCGCGTTCGATGAACAGGGAGTGGAGCTTGGCATCGGCGGCTTCCTCGCGGTGCGCGATCAGGCACCGGGGCTGCGCATCGGAAAGCGCGAGCCGACCATGGGGCTGCGCGGGATTCCGGAAGCCGAGATCATCATGGAGGATCTGGAGATTCCTGAAACCATGGTGCTGCACACGCCGGGCGGCTGGCCGCGTGGGTTCGCCGCGCTGATGGAGGCGTATAACAGCCAGCGCGTGGGTGCAGCGACCGTGGCGCTCGGGCTGGCGCAGGGTGCATTCGATGAGGCATTGGCGTTTGCCAGGATGCGCCGCCAGTTCGGCCGCCCGATCGGAGAATTCCAGGGTTTGCAATGGATGCTCGCTGACATGGCGATCGGGTTGGAAGCAGCGCGGCAGATGATCCATCGCGCCGCTGCTACCGCGGCGCCGTTGCCGGATGCGTTGTTGGCTGCCGAAGCGAAGGTGTTCGCGTCAGAGATGGCGATCCGCGTTACCAACGACGCGCTGCAGGTGTTTGGGGCGTGTGGTTACTCGCGCGACTATCCGTTGGAACGGATGGCGCGCGATGCGCGGATGTTCACGATTGGCGGCGGCACGGCGCAGGTGCTTCGGACGTTGATCGCCGGCCGGTTGCTGGGGTGGAAGCTGCCGCAGCATCGCGGTGGGTTTCTGGATCCGCCATCGTGAGGGGCGAGGTTCGGGAGCGAGTGGAGGGCGGGAGCAGGATTTCAACGCGGTCCCTCTTCGCGCGTGCGCGCCCCGCCATGAGTTGAAAAATGCAGGGATCGCGGAGGAACGGCCTCGGAGATAGCTGCGTCCTTGGCAAGCTTAGTTTTGAAAGCGACCAATCCGC
>DATIMO010000063.1:0-3091 GCA_035475215.1 Acetobacteraceae bacterium
CGTCGAGGGTTGCATCCAGTTCGTTCAGGCAGAAGACAGTATCGCCGCTACCGAATTCCAGATGGCGGGGTCCGGCGCCGGTGCGCAGCGGCGTCGATCGCAGCGACGTTTCGTCCAGATGCCCGTTGCGGAAATGTCAACGCAGAATGGCGTCGCCGCCGAGGGTGGTTGCATAGACCCATTCGCCGGACGGGGCGTGGCGGATGCAGTGCGCCTTTGGCGGTGTGGCGATCACCTGGTTGGCGGCTGTACGGATTGCGCCGTCGCGGTCGATCGGGCTGATGGCAACGACAGCACCCGGATATGACGCACCAAGCAGCCATCGCCCAGTCGGGTCGGTGGCGATATAGGCCATGCTGTCGGGCAGAGGGGCAGTTGCGATGGGGATGAGATCGCCGGAGCTTTGGTCGATCGCGAAGCTGGTCACCGGGTAGGGCGGGGTGCGGAGTGCCACATACAGGAGACGCCGGTTGGGATGAACAGCCATCGGGGTACTGCCGGAAGGCTGATCTGTGCCGGGGATGGAGACCGTAGCGATTGATCCCAGAGTTCCGTTGGCGGCCAGCGTGTGGACTCGGATTGTCCGGTCATTGCCGCAGGACACATAAACGTAACGGGTCATACCAGATTCTTTTCGATGTAATCGAAGTTGATGCCGTCACCCAGGCCGGGGCGTTGCGAGAGGTGGACGAAACCGTCCTGATCCATCGAGTCGGGGGATGTATTCAGGTATTGGGGCGTTTCGTCGTAGTCCAGGAACGGATGCAGCAAGCCGCGTTCATACCAGCGGCCGCGCGTGCTGACATCAACGATCTTCATCGGCTTATGCCTTGCGGATGTTCCAGAACACCGGATTGCCGGTCAGCACTCCGCTGAGTGTGGACTGGAAGGCCGTGGGGGCGAAATACTGGCCGAGCGGGATGTAGGGCACGTCGGTGAAGGCCTGAAGCTGCATCTGCTCAGCGATTTTCTTCTGCGCGGCCAGATCGGGGGCGCGCAGCCATTGGGTGCGCAGGTCTTCCAGCTTCGGGGCGTTCGGCCAGCCGACCGTGGCATCGGCGCCATTGCCGCGCAGGAACTGGTGGCCGACCGGGTTCAGCATGTCGGTGCCGCTCCAGGACGTGTGATAGATGCTCCAGCCGCCCTGGTCGACGGGTTCCTTCTTGGCGCGGCGCTGCACCAGGGTTGCCCAGTCCATTGCCTGATAGTCGATGTTCAGGCCGAGCTTCTTCATCATGTCGTTGGTAATGTCGGCAAGAGCCTTGGCGCTGGCGATGTCGGTGGGGGCGAGCAGGACGATCTTTTCCCCCTTGTAGCCGGCGGCTTGTAGCGCGGCCTTCACCTTGGCGGGGTCACGCGGGGACGTGAGCACATCCAGGCCGGCATCGCTGGCCATCGGGGTGCCGGGCGTGAACACGCCGCATGGGACGTGGCGCATCTCCGGATCGGTGCCAACCATGCCGATCATGTATTCCGTCTGATTGATTGCCCCGAGGATCGCGTGGCGGATGGCGGCGTTGTCGAACGGCGGATGGAGCTGGTTGAACCGCATGGTGGCGATGAAGCCGGTCGGATCGTTGGTCCGCACCGTGAGCTTCTTGCTAGCGAGCAGCGGCAGCAGGTCGGCATCCGGCGTCAGCCACCAGTCGATCTCATTCTGCTGCATTGCCGCGGCGATGGTGCTGGGGTCCTTGATGATGCGCCACTCGATGCGATCGAGGTAGGCGTGCTTGGGGCCGGCGGTGCCGCTTGGCGTGCCATCCGGTCGTGGTTGGTATCCGTCAAATCGTTCGTAAACGACCAGCGATCCGGGCACGCGTTCGGCGGCCTTGTAGCGGAACGGGCCGCTGCCGACCATTTCGGTGACCTGCTTGTACGGATCGGTCTGGGCCAACCGCTCCGGCATGATGGCGCACATGCTGGGCGGGGTCTTGCCGAGGGCCTGCGGCAGCAGCGGGAATGGATATTTCAGACGGAACAGGATGGTCTTGTCGTCGGGGGCGGAGAGTTCGTCGGTGGCGGCCATCAGGGCCTGCCCGTACGCATCCCGCGCACCCCATCGCTTCACGCTGGCGACGCAGTCGCGCGCCAGCACAGGGGTGTTGTCGTGGAATTTCATGCCGGGCCGCAGGGTCAGTTTCCACTGCTTCGCATCCGCGGAGGTTTCCACGCCCTGCAGCATCTGCGGTTGCGGCTGATACGCGGCATCGATACCGAACAGGGTGTCGAACACCAGGAAGCCGTGATCGCGCGTCTGGTATGTGGTGGTCCAGATCGGATCGAGCACGGACAAGTCGGCCTGGGGGACGAAGGTGAGGGTCTGTTTGGCGCTCTGGGCACGGGCGATTGAAGGGGTGGTGAGTGCGGCTGCTGCCGTGGCAAGGAAATCGCGTCGGCGCATGGGACGATCCTTTCCCTTCAGGTGAACATTTCGACCTGTTGTTCGATTTTCGCCGGATCCAGGTCCATGCCAAGGCCCGGCTGTTCGGGCGCCGTGATCATGCCGTTGCGCGGCGTGACCGGATGGGTCAGGAAGTGCTGGTTGATCGTGTTCCATTTCACCAGAAACTCCTGATAGGGAGTCAGGATCGGTGATTGCGCCAATGAGAAATGAATGCCGGTGGCGGATGAGTGGCCGTGCGGGATCACGATCAGATCGTGGGCCGAGGCATACGCAGCGATCTTCAACACTTCCGATAATCCTCCGGCCCAGTAGATGTCCGGTTGCAGGATATCCAGTGCGCCGGCGTCGATGAAACGCTTGAAGCCCCAGCGTGTGTATTCGTGCTCGGCGCCGGACAGCGGGATGTCGGTGCGTTCCTTCACGCGCACGTAGCTGTCGATACGATCGGGCATGACCGCTTCTTCCAGCCAGCGCGGATGGTATTCGGCGATGCGCCCGGCCAGTTCTATGGCGTAGAGGGGGTCGAAGGACTGCCAGCAATCCAGCATGATGTCGTAGTCGTCACCCAGGGCTTCGCGTAGAGTGCGCACCAGTTCTACATTGTTGTGCAATCCCTCAGGACCGCTCATCGGGCCGTGGCGGAAAAACCATTTCTGCGCCGGGTAACCCAGGTCGCGATACTCGGCG
>DATIMO010000064.1:0-2596 GCA_035475215.1 Acetobacteraceae bacterium
CTGTCCAACGTCACGCGACAGCTTCGCCATCGCGACCCGGAGGTGGCGTTCCAGATGGTGTCCCACGTGGTGCCCGACTGGTCGGGCGGCACGCGGATCGGCGAGGCGCTGGCCTGTTTCAACAAAGTGTGGGCGCGGCGCGTGCTGGGGCAGGGCGCCGTGGTGCTGCTGATCACGGATGGGCTCGATCGGCCAAGGGATCACGACGGCGCCAAGGGCCTGGCCGAGAACATGGACCGGCTGCACCGGTCGTGTCGTCGGCTGATCTGGCTCAATCCCCTGTTGCGCTGGGCGGGGTTCGAGCCGAAATCGCAGGGCATCCGCGCGATGCTGCCGCATGTGGACGAGTTCCGCCCGGTGCATAATCTGGCCAGCCTGCGCGCACTGGTGCAGGTTCTGTCGCGCCCGATGCCGCAGCGCCCGATGCTGGAAAGGAATGCCGCATGAACGAGATCGAGGACGTGCTGACTCAGGCCGCCCAATGGCGTGCCTCTGGCGAGCAGGTCGCTCTGGCCACCGTGACCGAGGCGTGGGGCAGTTCGCCCCGACCTGCCGGCAGCCAGATGGCGGTGACGAAGTCAGGAAAGATGGCCGGGTCGGTTTCCGGCGGCTGCATCGAGGGTGCCGTCGCCGATGCGGCCATGCAGACGATCGACACGGGGGCGCCGCAGCTTCTTGATTTCGGCGTGACGAACGAGCGGGCGTGGGAAGTGGGGCTGGCCTGCGGGGGCAAGGTGAAGGTCTTCGTGGAGAAGCTGACGTGAGATTGAGCGGTTTGGAGAAAGAGAAGAGGTTCACACGGAGGCCACTAAGGATGCACGGAGGGCCACAGAGGGATTCTCTGAGTTTTGACCCCTCCCCTAACCCCTCCCGCAAGGGGAGGGGGATGGTATGACCCCGGAACTCTTGGCGGCGCTGACGGCGGCGCGAGAGGCGAAGCGGCCTGTGGTGCTGGCGACGCGGCTGCCGGATGGTGCGCAATGCCTGCTGCCGCATCCGGGCAAGCCGGCTGCGCTGAACGACGCCGCGGCGCAGGTGTTGCGCGACGATCGCAGCGGCACTGTGAAGATCGACGGTGACAACTGGTTCCTGCAGGCACACAACCCGCCGCTGCGACTGATCCTGGTCGGAGCGGTGCATATTGCTCAGGCGCTGGTTCCATTTGCAAGCGGAGTCGGCTTCGCGGTCACTGTGGTTGATCCCCGGCGATCCTTTGCCTCGGATGAGCGATTTCCGGATGTGACGGTACGCACGGATTGGCCGGATGAGGCAATGGACGACCTGAAGCCGGACGCCCGCACCGCGGTCGTGACGTTGACGCATGATCCGAAGCTGGACGATCCCGCGCTGGACCGGGCGCTGAAATCGCCGGCCTTCTATATCGGGTCGCTGGGATCGCGGCGGACCCATGCGGCACGATTAAAACGGCTGCGCGAGCTGGGCCACACGGATGCAGCGCTGTCGCGCATTCGGGGGCCGGTCGGGCTGAACATCGAAGCGGTCACGGCACCGGAAATCGCACTGTCGATCATCGCGGAACTCGTTGCGGTCCGGCGCGGCGCGGCAGTGCCGCAAAAGCAGGCGGCATGAAATTCGGCCCAATTTCGTTGCAGGAGGCGCGTGGCGCGATCCTCGCGCATTCCCAGCGGATCGGCGAGCGGATGATCCGCAAGGGTTCGGTGCTGGACGAGGCGGCGGTTACGGCGCTGCGCGATGCCGGCCGGCCGGAGGTGATCGGTGCACGGCTGGAGCCGGGGGACGTGCCGGAAGACTTGGCGGCGGACCGGCTGGCGGAGCCGCTGGTCTCGCCGTTGCTGTCGCGATCACGCGCAGCAACCGGGCGGGTGAACCTGGCGGCTGACGTTCCAGGGCTGCTGCGGGTAGATACCGCCAAGGTGAATCGGGTGAACGCGGTCGATGAGTCGCTCACGCTCGGCACACTGTCGGATTTCGCCGTGGTTGCGGCCAAGGATCTGGTTGCGACAATCAAGGTGATTCCGTTCGCGGTGCCCGGTGCGGTGCTGGCGGTGGCGGAAGCGATCGCCCGCCAGGGCGGGCCGGCACTCACCCTGCATCCGTTTCGCGCGTTGAAGGTCGGGCTGGTGGCAACCGAGTTGCCCGGCCTGAAGGAGACCGTTACCGAGAAGACGATTGCGGTTACGGAAGCCCGGGTGAGCCAACTGACTGGCACTTTGCTGCCGGCACTTCGCGTGCCGCATCAGGAAGAGCCGGTTGCCAATGCGCTGGAGTCGTTGATTCGGCAGGGGGCCGACCTGCTGCTGGTGGTGGGCGCCTCGGCGGTGGTGGACCGGCGGGATGTCGGACCGGCGGGGATCGTGCGGGCCGGCGGCGAGATTCTGCATTTCGGCATGCCGGTCGATCCGGGCAACCTGATCTGCCTCGGTCGGATCGGCGAGCGTCCCGCGCTGGTGCTGCCGGGCTGCGCGCGCAGCCCGAAGCAGAATGGCATCGATTTTATTCTGCCCCGGCTGTTTGCGGGCCTGCGGGTCGGGCCGTCGGATTTCATGCGCCTGGGTGTCGGCGGCCTGTTGAGCGAAACGGATTCGCGGCCATTGCCGCGCGAGAAGGCGCCAGC
>DATIMO010000065.1:0-4448 GCA_035475215.1 Acetobacteraceae bacterium
GGCAACGGGCTGCGGCGGATGCTGCCGAAATTCGACAACCCGCTGATCGCGCAACTCGCCGAGGACCGGCTGTGCGCCAGCTTCATCGCCGACGGCATCCATATCCCGCCGCTGGCAAGGAAGGTGCTGCTGCGCGCCAAAACGATCGAACGCAGCATCCTGGTGACGGATGCCACCGCAGCCGCCGCGGCGCCGCCCGGACGATACCAACTCGCCGGCATGCCGATCGAGCACGCCGCCGACGGCTCCGTCCGGGTGCCCGGCGGAACCGTGCTGGCGGGATCGTCGCTGCGGCTCGATCAGGCCGTCCGGAATCTGGTGGCCTGGGGGCTGACCACCGCAGATGCCGCGCTACGCATGGCATCGGACCACCCAGCGGCACTGATCGCCCCGGCACTCTCGGCGCACGGCATAGCGCCGCGACATCTGCCCGTGGTCTGGTCGGATGCACTGTTACCACAAGCACCGGCGCTACCCGCCTGATCACTCCCCATATGTCGCGGTCATGAGCGACATGAGCGAGGTGTTCGATCGGCGCGCAGTGCGGCAGCACCGCGAACGCGCTGCCGGCAAAATCGGTGCGATATCCGACCTGCTGCGGGAATTGGCGGAGCGGCTGCTGGACCGGCTGGACGATACCATCATTCGGTTCACCCAGGCGCTGGATGTGGGCGGGCGCGGTGTGGTGGCGCCGCTGCTGCGGGCGCGCGGCATCGACGTGACAAGCTGCGATCTGTCAGCCGCCATGGCGGCGCTCAATCCGCCTCCGGCCGTTGCGGCGGATGAGGAACTGCTGCCGTTCGGGCCGGGCAGTTTCGATCTGGTGGTCGCCAGCCTGTCGCTGCATTGGGTGAACGACCTTCCCGGTGCGCTGATCCAGTTGCGGCACGCGTTGCGCCCGGGTGGACTGCTGCTGGCCAGCGTGCCGGCGCTGGGCACGCTAGCCGAGTTGCGCAGCGCGCTGACCGAGGCGGAATCTGCATTGACCGGCGGCGTATCTCCACGGGTGTCGCCGTTCCCTACCCTGCGCGACTGCGCCAGCCTGTTGCAACGTGCCGGCTTCGATCTGCCGGTTGCGGATCAGGAAGAGGTCCGCCTGCGCTACGCCGATCCCCTGGCGCTGTTGCGCGAGTTGCGTGCCGCCGCCGAAACCAATGCACTGCGATTACGCGACCGGCGCATCCCGCCACGCGCATTGTTTGCAGCGGCGCTTGGCACGATGCCAGCGGAACCGGAGATAACATTGCGGATCGCCTTCATGACGGGCTGGGCACCGACGCGTTGATCCGGGCGACGCGGATCACCGCCAGTATTCCCAGGCGCACTTGCCGCTGCCCGGCAGATGGAATGTCCGTCCGCTGACCTGAACGCTCAGAACGGATCCCGGAATAACGCCCAGGCCATGGATACTCTGGGCAAATCCGTGCATTCCATCGCCGACCCCGGCCTGGCGAAGATCATCGCGGGGCCGGTTTGCCAGGAATGACAGCCGGATGATTCCGTCCACCGCAAGATCGAGTCGCACCGGATCGGGTTCACCGACCTCACGGCACCATCCGACCAGGCAGTCATCAAATAGACCGTCGAGATTTCCTTCGTACTGGCGTCGGGCACTCCGCACGTAATCCTCGTTGTTCGGGCGGATCAGGGCGACAAGCCGTTTCCGTTGCGCGTCATTGATCAGCATCCCGCAGAGCCGCGCCAGGGCATCGGCGAACTGATCGGGGAAGGAAAGCGCCTTTTCGTAGCTGACCAGCAACATCGGAAGGTCGATTGCGCGCAGGAACCCGACCAAATCCGATTGACCCGTTGCGGCTTCAAAGAAATATGCGAGCGGATCGGTCTTCTCGGACATCGCGTGCCGCTCTGCCACTGCGACCAGATCGCGGAACACCACGATCAGGTGCGGATTCCGGAACGCCGAAAGCTCCTGCGGAGTCAGGTAGCCGTGCAGCGATGGCAGCTTGAAGGCTCAGACAGGGCCAAGATGGTTGCGCGCCGCGATGGCGTCGCGGAAATCGCCGGTCTTCCGGAACTTGAGCAGATGCAGGAATTCCCGGTCGTCCAGAGTCGCCGGATAGGCATGCTCGGTCGAAAGGATGCCAAGCTCGGCCAGTAGCGCCGCAATCATGCTGGTGCCGGAGCGGCCAAGGCCGGTGGCGATAATTGTGCGTTCGGTCGGCTCGACGTGAACCTCGTGATAGCCGCGCCAGATCAGGCCGCGATTGATCAGGGCGATGTCGTTCATAACGATGGTGGGTCAGTCTAGCCGTCAACTCCAAATGCCGGCATCACCGACTCCGCGACCCACTGGAACTGCTCCAGCATCACCGATTTTGGCGTGCCCATGCTGGTGCTGAGGTTGATGTGCTGCATGCCGGGATAGCGGGCCTCGATCTTCTTCAGATGCTCGATCAACTGGTCCGGCGTACCCGCAAACCACGAGCCGAGCTTCATGTAATGCGAAAGGTCCGGCACGTCGGCCGCGGCCCAGTCGCCGCGCCGGGCCACCGCGGCAACCTGCGCCGGCGTAATGCCTGGCACGAAGCCAAGCGGCGCGAACATCTTCACGTGCTCTTCAAAGAACGGAGTCAGTTCGCGGATCGCCTGTTCGCGCGTCGGTGCCAGATGGAAGAAGATGCCGACGGTCAGGTTCTCCCCCAGCTCAAGCTGCTGGCCGGCTCGGGCCGCGGCGTCCCGATACGCCTGGATCGGGCCTTCCGCCATTGTGGCCGCGCCGCCGCCGACGGCGCCCTTGATACCGTGCTTCACCATGAAGTCCAGCCCACGCGCGCCGGCGCTGACGATTGGCTGCCAGCATTCCACCGGGCGGTGGATCGGCCGTGGCACCAGCGTAAGTTCCTGCAGTTCGTAGCCGCGATACGGTACCTTCGGCGGCAGTGTGTAGTGCTTGCCTTTGTGCGAAAACGATTCGCTGTTGAACGCCTTGAAGATGATCTCGACCTGCTCCTCGAACAGGTCACGATTGGCGTTCTGATCCAGCATCGGGGCGCCGAAGGTTTCCACTTCGCGCGTGTGGTAGCCGCGGCCGACGCCAAACACGGTACGGCCACGCGTCAGGATGTCGGCGACCGCGAAATCTTCGGCCAGCCGCAGCGGGTGCCACATCGGCGCGATGTTGAAGCCGCAGCCGATCTTCAGCCGCTGCGTCACCTGCGCCAGATAGACGGCGATCATCAGCAGGTTCGGCAGAACTTCGTAGCCTTCGTGCTGGAAGTGGTGCTCGGCCAGCCACAATGTGTCCCAGCCGAGCGAATCCATGCGTTTCGCCACGGCCTCGGTCTTTTCGAACACCGAAGCCAGGTGTTCGTTGGAGAAGCGGCGTTCGTTGGCCGGCGTGGCGTCCTGGCCCATGTCGGGCAGGTCTACGTGGCCGGGATACACGGTGACGAATTTGCTGATCATGTGCGCCTCCGGAGTTGGGGCTTACTCTGGCTCAGCCGATGCACGCTGCCAACCGTGGCGGGCCGTGTGCTTGACTGAATTCCACCGTTGCGCCATTGGCAAAAGATCAGGAAGCACCGGCAGCAGAAAGAGCATGGCAGTGGTGTTGCGGCTGACGATGCTGGTGCTCTTCATCTCGACGATCGCGCTTCCGATCGGTCGAGCCCAGGCGCAGACCGGCAACGGTCCGCCTGACACGATGGAGGCGCGCGTTCTGGCATGCGCGGCATGTCACGGACAGCAGGGTCAGGGGACAAGCAACGACTACTTCCCGCGCCTCGCCGGGAAACCGGCTGGTTACCTGTTCAACCAACTGGTGGCGTTTCGCGATGGCCGTCGGAAATACCCGCCGATGAATTACCTGCTCGAGTTCCTGCCTGACGCTTATCTGCACAAGATGGCCGAGTATTTTGCCGCTCAGCGGCCGCCGCTGCTGCCGCGTGCGGTTTCCCCTGCCAGCAACGAAGTTCTGGCGCACGGTCAATCGCTGATAGCGAATGGCGATCCGAGCCGCGGCATTCCGGCATGTTCCGGATGTCACGGACCATCTCTTACCGGCATGGAGCCGGCGATTCCGGGTCTCGTCGGCTTGCGCCCAAGCTATATCAGCGCACAACTGGGGGCTTGGCGATACGGCACCCGCACGGCTGCCGCGCCGGACTGCATGCAGATCGTTGCCGGCCATCTGACGGAAGCCGATGTCACGGCCGTTGCGGCCTGGCTTTCCACACTGCCCGTCCCAGCCGATCCGACGCCGCTTCCGCGCGGAAGCCTGCACATGCCGCTTGCCTGTGGCAGCGAGCCGAACTGAGAGGGGGCGGGTCATGCGCGGTCCTCGAACGCTGGCTTTGGTCCGGGATATTGCCTTTGGGTTGCTTCTGCTGACGGCCGCTGCCCCCATTGCGCGTGCGCAGAACAATGGGTCGGCGCACGACCCGGCACTCATCAAGCAAGGCGAGTATCTGGCGCGTGCCGGTGATTGC
>DATIMO010000066.1:0-3662 GCA_035475215.1 Acetobacteraceae bacterium
GGGCCTCGATCAACCGGTGCCGTTGCAGTATGTGCTTTGGCTGGGGAATCTGCTGCACGGCAATCTCGGCAATTCGCTGGTCAATGACTACCCGGTATCGCGGCTGATCGCGCAGCGCCTGCCCGTCGCGTTGCAGCTCACCGTGGGCTCGCTGCTGATCGGCTGCTTGCTGGGCGCGCTGGGCGGCATCATCGCAGGCGTTCGGCGCAACAGCTTGCTGGTGCGCCTCGTCGACCTGGCGAACGCGACAGCAATCGCTGTGCCGGTATTCTGGCTGGGCCTGCTGCTACAGATCCTGGTGGCAGTGAAACTGGGCTGGCTTCCCGCCGGCGGCTACGTGTCCTTCAGCACTAACCCGCTTGGGTGCCTGCGCTCTCTGGTGCTGCCATGCATCACGCTGGGTGTCGGCACCGCCGCGGTGCTGGCGCGCTTCCTGTCCAACGGCATACGGGAAACGATTAGCAACGACTTCATCCTTGCGGCGCGTGCGAAAGGCCTGCCGCCCCGTCGTATCCTGCTGAAGCACGTGCTGCGCAACGCGTTCATCCCCGCGATCACCGCACTGGGCATTCAGTTCGGCCGGCTGATCGGCGGCGCCGTGCTGACCGAGGCGGTGTTCAATCTCCCTGGCCTCGGCATGCTGTTATGGACCGCGCTGGTGCAGCGCGACTATTTCGTCATTCAGGCGGTGACGCTGCTGGCAGTCGCGGCGTTCATCGTGGTCAACCTCGCGACCGATATCGCCTATGGCGTGATCGACCCACGCATTCGTGCCGGGCGATACTAAGTCATGGCGCAGCCGATGGACGCCAGTATCCGCCGGCCGCTTGCGCTATTGCGGCTGCGCACGCCCCCCTCTTTGGCCGCCGGTGTGCTGGGAGTCTTCGCGCTCGTGGCGATCGCGGCGCCAGGGATCGCGCCTGCCGACCCGCTGGCGCAGGATCTGAACACGGTGCTCGTCCTGCCCTCCTGGCATCATCTGCTGGGCACCGATGATCTCGGCCGCGACATACTCAGCCGCCTGTTCTTCGGCATTCGCGCCTCGCTGGAGGTGGGTTTCGGCTCGGCGCTGCTGTCGCTGGTTTGCGGCACGACGCTGGGACTCTGGGCGGCGTATCGTCAGGGGCTGATCGCCGGCGCGATTATGCGCGTTTCGGACGTGCTGCTGGCATTCCCGGCCGTGCTGCTGGCGATGATCTTCGCCACCGTGCTGCGCGCAGGCTCGGTCGGCGTGCTGGTCGCGATCACGGTGATCAGCGTGCCGACTTTCGTGCGTCTCGCCTACGCCGTGATGCTGGCCCAGCGGAACCAGCAATATGTCGAGGCAGCCGAGGCGTTCGGCGCATCGAGCTGGTACATCGTGTTCCGCTCCGTGCTGCCGAACGCACTCGGACCACTCGCGGTCCAAACAGCCTTCACAATCGCGAACGCCGTTCTGCTCGAAGCAGGGCTGAGCTTTCTTGGCCTCGGCATTCAGCCACCCGAACCGTCGCTCGGGCTGATGCTGCAGGAAGCGCGCGGTTACATCCGCAGCGATGCGTGGTTCGGCATCTGCCCGGGACTGACCATCGTCATCATGGTGCTCGCGTTGAATCAGGCGGCAGACGACATGGCGAAGCGTGCCGATCCGCGCAGCGGGGCACAACGGATGCGGCAAAGCGGTCTGTGACAAGCACCGGGAGAAGCGAATGAAAATCACGCGCGTGCATAGCCGGTTGGTCGACCTGCCGCTACCGGCGCCGTTCCATCCGGCCTGGGCGCGCGGGCGGAACCAGACGAACGTGCTGATGGTGCTGGTATCGGTAGAAACCGACGCTGGCATCACCGGCTATACCGCGGCGCACGCGGGACAGGAGGCGGCAATCACGGTGGAGCGCTTCGTCGCACCCTACTGGATCGGCCAGGACCCGACCCGGATCGAGCTCCTCACCGCGATCCTGCGCGATGCCGAAATCCTGGGGCCGCCCAGCTATTTCATGGAAATCGCGCTGTGGGACATCGTGGGCAAGCAGGCAGGAATGCCGGTCTACAAGCTGTGGGGCGGCGCGCAGGACCGGGTGCGGGCTTATTGCGCCACGGCCGAGCTACGGTCGCCGGAACAGCGCGTGCAGGATGTGCATCGCATCCTGTCCGAAGGGTATCGCGGCGTGAAGCTACGCTTCCATCATGACGACGTGCGGGATGATCTGAAGGTGGTGCAGGCGATCCGCAAGACGGTCGGCGATCGGATCGAGATCATGATCGACGCCAACCAGGCCGGGATCGAACCGGGACTGACCGCGCACCGCATTTGGGGATTTCAGCGAACCCTGGCGGTCGCGCGAGAACTGGAACAGCTCGGCGTCACCTGGCTGGAGGAGCCATTGACCCGTTACGATTACGACGGACTGGCGCGCCTACGCGACAGGCTGGACCGGATCAAGATCGCCGGCGGGGAAGACAATCACGGGCTGCATGAGTTCAAGCTGCTGATCGATCGCGGTTGCTTCGACATTCTGCAGCCGGACGCGCTGCTATCCGAAGGCGTGTTCCAGCTGCGCAAGGTGGCGGCGATGGCCGAGGCCGCGAACCTGGAAATCGCGCCGCACACCTGGGGCAACGGGATCGGCTTGCTTGCAAATCTCCATCTGGCGGCGTCGGCGCCGAACTGCACCTGGCTCGAATTTCCGCATGATCCGCCCAGCGGATTTACCGCCGCGGCGCGGGATCAGATGCTGCAGGAGATGCTGTCCATCGACGCGCAGGGCGACGTGATCGTGCCCGATCGTCCGGGGTTCGGCTTCGTGCTGAACGAGGAGCGAATTTCCCGCCATACGGTGGCGCAATTCGGCTGAATACTTGACATTCAGGCCCGCGCGGCGATATGCCCAACAGGCAATTTGGAACGCTCCAAAGAGGCTCCATACCATGTATGACGGTCCGATTATCGATTGCGACGTGCATCACGCGCGCGCAACGGATGAGGAGTTGTTGCCCTATCTCTCCCGCGGCTGGCGCGATTACATCGCCAGTCGAGGTCCCGCCGGGATCATGCCGCTGACCGTGCAGGACGGCCTGCCCAACCCGCACGGTTTCATGCGCGCCGACACCTTTCCAGCGGACGGCGGGCCGCCGGGATCGGACTACGAAACGCTGCGGCGCCAGGTATTCGAACGCGGGAACGTCCGCCGCGCCATCCTGACATTCGGCGATGACAGTCATGTCGCCGGACATCACAATCCCTATTTCGCGACCGAGCTCGCGCGTGCGCTGAACGACTGGTCGATCGATCGCTGGCTTTCCCGGGATCCGCGCCTCGCCTCCTCCATCATGGTGGCGACGCAATTGCCGGAAGAAGCCGCGAAGGAGATTTACCGCCACGCGGATAATCCAAGGATGGTGCAGGTGATGCTGGTGGACAACCCGCACCACTATCCGTTCGGGCATCCGCTGTTCCATCCGGTCTACGCAGCCGCGCAGGAAACCGGGCGTCCGATCGCGATTCATGGCGGCGCGGGCGGCTGGGCCAATCCGGCCAGCACCGGCGGCGGCAACATAAACCTGTATTTCGAGGCGCATACGCTCTGGCCGCAGGTGATCATGACGCACCTGGTTTCATTCGTCAGCCATGGCGTGTTCGAGAAGTTCCCCAGGTTGCGTCTGCTGCTGATTGAGGCTGGTGC
>DATIMO010000067.1:0-4405 GCA_035475215.1 Acetobacteraceae bacterium
GCATGACCAGGCCCCCGGTGCCGCAGCCGGGTCGGCGCCAAGTCACCTTGAAACCGGGGTTCGGCTGTTCGCGGGACCAGACGGCTTCGGTATACAGGCTGCCGTACCCAGTGCCGTTGTAAGCGACGAAGGTTGCCCAGGAAATCTTATACAGCGGCGTGCCGGCGGCAACCGGCCCGGCGTGACGGACGACGAAGAGAGCCTTCGCCTCGGTGCCGAAACTGGTGCTTGTGTCGGGCGTCGTTTCCCGCCCGTCGGAGGCGATTTCAATCAGAACTGCAAGATAGACGCCGGTTCGCCAGTCGCTCGGGATTGTAAACTGGTACCCGGGCCAGCCCCAATCGATATCCGGCGGGCCATCCGGCAGTTCGATCCCCTCTAGCGCCTCGGTCTGCGGGCTGGCGATACGCTCCAGCGTTTTGCCCTGGCGAAAGAATTCCACGCGAAAGCGCGGGCTGGTGGTGGAGACATGCAATACCAGCCTCTCGCCCGGAAACACGCTGGGAAAGCGTGGATAAGCACGGATCATGACAAGGTCCTTTCCGCCGCGCGCGGCGCAGAGGGCGGTAGCGCGGTTCCGAATTCGCCGGCGAAATGGCAGGCGACGCTATGGGTGGGCAGATGCGCCACCAAGGGCGGTTCCTCGCGGGCGCAGATCTCGCGCGCGATGGGGCAGCGCGTACGGAAGCGACAGCCGCTGGGCGGCGCGATCGCGCTGGGTATTTCGCCCTGCAGCTTCAGGCGCTGATCGCTATAACCGCCGGACACATCGGGCACCGCGGACAGCAGCGCGACAGTATAAGGATGCAGAGGCCGCCCGATCACCTGCTCGCTAGGCCCATGCTCCACGATTTTGCCAAGGTACATCACGGCGATTCGGTCGGCGATATAGGCGACGACCGCAAGATTATGCGCGATAAACAGATAACTCAGGTCAAACTCGCGGCGGAGATCTGCGAACAGGTTGAGCACCTGGGACTGCACCGAGACATCCAGGGCGGAGACGGGTTCATCGGCGACGATCAGGCGTGGCCCGAGCACGAGAGTGCGGGCAATACCGACGCGCTGGCGCTGGCCGCCGGACAGTTCATGCGGAAAGCGATCGGCGGTGTCGGGCGGAAGCCCGACGCGCTGCAAGATGTCACCGATCACTTCCGATTCGCTTCTGCCGTCGCTTATATGCTGGATGCGCCTTCCTTCCAGCAGGATCTGGCGAATCCGAAACCGGGGATTGAGTGAGCCGATCGGGTCCTGGAAAACCATCTGCACCCGCCGGCGCATCTGTTTCAGCGCCTCCCCCTGAAGCGCGTTGCGATCGGTTCCAAGTATGCGGACCGTGCCGCCCGTGGGCCGAACAAGACCCATAACGGCGCGCCCTAACGTCGACTTACCGCAACCGGACTCCCCGACCAACCCGATAGTTTCACCATTCTCCAATGTCAGGCCGACATGGTCCACCGCGCGCACATCTCCGACGTGGCGGCGCAGCAAGCCCGCGCGCAGCGGGAAATACACGGAAAGATCATCGATCTGCAGCATCGGTGGCGAAGGGCTTAGCATCAGGCTGCGGTTTTCCAGCAGGCGGCGCGATGCGTCTCCCCACGCAGTGCGGGTTCCCGGGCGCACGCCGCAAAGGCGTAGCCGCAGCGCGGCGCGAATCGGCAGCCCGCTTCGCGCTGACCCGGCGCAGGCACCATTCCCGGAATAACGTTCAGGCGCTGGTCCCGGCGCATGCCGAGACGCGGGATCGAGCGCAGCAGCGCTTCGGTGTACGGGTGACGCGAATGCGCGAGTACCTGCGCGGCTGGTCCGGTTTCGACCACGGCACCCGCGTACATCACCACGATGTCGTCGGCCATTTCGGCGACGACGCCAAGGTCGTGCGTAATGAGCAGGATGGCCATGCCGAGACGTTGCTGGAGCTCTGAGAGCAGGTCGAGGATCTGGGCCTGGATTGTGACGTCCAGCGCGGTGGTCGGCTCGTCGGCGATCAACAGCTTGGGCTCGCAGGCCAGCGCCATAGCGATCATCACCCGTTGCTGCATGCCGCCTGATAGTTCGTATGGAAACTGGTGCATGCGGCGCTCCGGCGAAGGAATGCCGACCAGACGAAACAATTCTTGCACGCGGGCTGCGGCGGCTTGGTGCGAAACTCCCCTGTGCCAGACCAGGGTTTCCGCAACCTGGTGCCCAACAGTGTAGACCGGGTTCAGATAGCTCATCGGCTCCTGAAAAATCATGGCGATTTCGGTGCCGCGAAGCGCGCGCATCTGCGGTTCGGCCAGACGCATAAGGTCTCGCCCCTCCATAAGGATGCGGCTGTGCCGGTCGATTGCCAGCGGAGCATCGACCAGGCGCATGGCGGCGCGGGCGGTGAGTGTCTTGCCGGAGCCGGACTCGCCGACCAGGCAGGTCGTGCGGTTGCGGGCGACGGCGAAGGACACGTCCTGCACGAGCAGAATGCTCCGGTTGGGAAGTTCGGCCCGGATGGTCAGGTTTTGCAGCTGGAGGATCTCGTCAGGCACCCTGGCAGGCTAACCCCATGGAACGTTCCAAGTCCAGGCGACGCTCCGGGCGGCTTACGGATTTGCCGATTGGCAACGAGCGCTTGACAGGTCCGCCAGGGTGTTCCTACCGTTCTGGAACGTTCCAAAATGGGCTACGCGGATGGGAGGTCCGATGGCCGCAGGAGATGAACGCAAACGCGCCGAGGATCACCCCACCTTCGAGCCAAGCAGCGCGGCGCTGTTGTCATTGCCGGCCGCTTTCCTGGTGTTCCTGTTCGCCGGGCCAATCCTCTACGCGCTGTATCTTGGGTTCACCAACCTCCAGCTCATCGGGCCGCATGCGCAGTCATGGTGGTTCACCGGACTGGCGAACCCGCGGCGGCTTCTGCACGATTCAATCTTCTTCCATTCGATCGGCCTGACCCTGATCTTCGTCATCGCCTCGGGCATCATCGGACAAACGCTGTTCGGGCTGATTCTGGCGCTGCTGATGCGCCGCGCGCTGGCGCCGATCCGTCTTTCGGTCGGCATGATCGTGGTGGCCGCCTGGGTGGTACCGGAAGTCACCGCAGCGTTCATCTGGTACGCGTTTTCGCAGGCCGGCGGCACGCTGGGGATCGTGCTCGGAATGCTGCAGACCAACTTCCTGTTCTCGGCGCCGATGACGACCGTTTGCATCGCCAATCTTTGGCGCGGCACGGCATTCTGCATGCTGGTGTTTTCCGCCGCGCTGCGCAACTTGCCGAACGAAGTGCTGGAGGCCGCGGACGTCGAAGGGGCCTCTCGCCTGCAGTGTCTTTTCTCGGTCACGCTGCCGCTGCTGGGGCCCACGATCGTGACCAACCTGCTGCTGGTCACGATCCTCAATCTTTCTGATTTCACCCTGATCTACACGATGACCCAGGGCGGGCCCGGCACCTCCACCATGACACTGCCGATCTACATCTACCAGGAAGCGTTCACATATTATGAGCTGGGCTACGGCACCACAATTTCGCTGGTCCTGATCCTGATCGGGGCAATCCTGTCGCTGCTGTTCGTGCGCCGTGTGGGGGCGCAGCAATGAGCGCCGCCATGGACCGCACAGCGCCGGCTACGAGCCTCCAGAAGATCGTCATTCCCTATCCGCGCGTGTCGCTGGCGGATGTGCTCGGCAACGCTGTTCTGGCCCTGGTCGGTGTCGCGTTCGCGCTGCCGCTGCTATGGATGATCTTCGCGTCCCTCGACAAAAATGCGGGCTGGCGCATTCGCCTGCCGAACCTGACCCTGGAGAATTTCGGGTCGATCGTCACGGCGCAGGGACTGCAGCCGTTCGTGAACAGCTTCTACCTGGCGGCGGTGACGACGGTCGTGGCGACGGCGCTGGCGCTGCTGGCAGCCTATCCGCTGTCCCGCCGATACGTTCCCGGCAAGCGCAGCGTGACCTTGCTGATACTCTTCGCCTCCGGTCTGCCGGTCACCATGATGTTGGTACCGATCTACCAGATGTACGCAACCCTGCACTGGCTGGATTCGCGCTTCACCACGTCACTGTTCCTGGCGGCGACAGCACTGCCGTTCGCGATCTGGCTGCTGATGAACTACATCAGCGCGGTCCCGCTGGAGCTGGAAGAGGCCGCGGGAATCGAAGGCGCCGGGACGCTGCGCACGCTGTTTTCCGTGGTCATGCCGCTGATCCTGCCCGGATTGTGCGTCACCGCGGTGTATAATTTCATCACTGCCTGGGGTGCGTTCATCGTCCCGCTGGTGCTGGATTCCACGCCGGAGGATCAGCCCGGAACCGTGGCGATTTACCAGTTCCTCGGTGCGCACGGCATGATCCAGTTCGGCCAGCTCTCCGCATTTTCCCTGCTCTTTTCGCTCCCCGTGGTGGTCCTATACCTGCTCATCGGGCGCAG
>DATIMO010000068.1:0-2676 GCA_035475215.1 Acetobacteraceae bacterium
CGGCCCGGGTGAGGGTGCCCCACGAAATCCGCGCCTCCGCCTGCCCGCACGACTGCCCTTCCACTTGCGCACTCGAAGTCGAGGTCCTCGACGGCGCCCGCATCGGCAAGGTGCACGGCGCGGCGGACAACGACTACACCGCCGGTGTGATCTGCGCGAAAGTGGCGCGTTATGCTGAGCGCATCCATCACCCCGACCGCCTGACCAAACCTCTGCTGCGCACTGGGCCGAAAGGCTGCGGCCAGTTTCGCGAAATCACCTGGACCGAGGCGCTGGACCGCACCGCCGACACACTGACCGAAACCGCCGCGCGGCATGGCACCGAAGCGGTCTGGCCGTTCTATTACGCCGGCACGATGGGGCTGGTGCAGCGCGACGGCATCAATCGGCTGCGGCACGCGATGCGCTATTCGCGCCAGAGACTCACGATCTGCACCTCGATCTGTGAGGCCGGATGGTTTGCCGGCGTCGGCGGTTATCGCGGGCCGGATACACGCGAAATGGCAAAGTCCGACCTGATCGTGGTGTGGGGCGGCAACCCCGTCGCCACACAGGTCAACGTGATGACGCACATCACCCGAGCGCGGAAGGAACGCGGCGCGAAGCTGGTCGTGGTGGACCCGTATCGCGGCGGTACCGCCGCGGTCGCCGACATGCATCTGATGCTGCGCCCCGGCACCGACGGCGCGCTGGCCTGCGCCGTGATGCACGTGGCGTTTCGCGACGGCTGGGCCGATCGAGACTACATAGACCGCTACACCGATTGCCCGGTGGAACTCGAAGCACACCTCGCCAGCCGCGGCCCGGAATGGGCCTCGGCAATCACCGGCCTGCCAATCGAACAGATCGAAGACTTCGCCCGCCTGTACGGATCAACCAGGCGCAGCTTCATCCGCACCGGTTACGGCTTCGCCCGATCCCGCAACGGCGCCGCAAACATGCATGCCGTATCCTGCCTGCCGGGCGTCACCGGCGCCTGGCAGCATGAGGGCGGCGGCGCGCTCTGGAGCCATCGCGGTATCTATCATTGGGACAAGACACTGATCGAAGGGCTGGACGTCCGCGATCTGACAGTCCGCGAAATGGACATGTCCCGCATCGGCAGCGTCCTCACCGGCGATCGCCGCGAACTTGGGGACGGCCCGCCGGTGCACGCGCTGTTCATACAGAACCAGAACCCTGTCACTGTCTGCCCGGACAGCAACCGCGTACGCCGCGGTTTCGCCCGCGACGACCTGTTCGTCTGCGTGCACGAGCAGTTCATGACCGAAACCGCGCGCTGGGCGGATATCGTCCTGCCCGCAACCATGTTCATGGAGCACGACGATCTGTATCAGGCAGGCGGCCACACCCACATCCAGATCGGCCCCAAGCTGATCGACCCGCCCGGCGAATGCCGATCCAACCACGAGGTCATCAACGCGCTGGCGGCACGCCTGGGCGCGCAACACCCGGGCTTCGACATGACCGCGTGGCAGATGATCGACGCCACGCTGCTTGCGTCCGGCTGGCCGGATGCAGCGACCGTGCTGGCGAACCGCTGGCACGATGCCGCCCTGCCGTTCGAGAAGGCGCATTTCCTGGATGGCTTCCCGCAGCCCGGCGGACGGTTCCGCTTCGCCCCTGATTGGGCGAGGATCGGCCCCGACCACGCGCGCATGCCTCGCATGCCCGACCATTTCGGCATCATCGACGAAATCTCCGCGGCCCACCCGTTCCGGCTGATCACCGCACCCGCACGCCAGTTCCTGAACACCAGCTTCACCGAAATGGAAAGCTCTCGCCGGCGCGAAGGACGACCCACTGCATTGATCCACCCCGCGGATGCGATCCGGCTGGGCATCATCGAAGGCGGGCGCGTGCGCCTCGGCAACAGCCGCGGCGAGGTGATCGTCCACGCACGCCTGTTCGATGGCGTGCAGCCCGGTGTGCTCGTCGTGGAAAGCGTCTGGCCGAGCGAATGCTACGAAGGCGGCATCGGCATCAACGCCCTCACCAGTGATGACCCTGCCCCACCGATGGGCGGCGCGGTGTTCCACGACACCGCGGTATGGTTGCGCGCCGAGGTAATGGCGATGCCGCTGGCTGCGGAGTAGGACGGACGCAGTCCGCGACCGATACTCCAAGAAAAATCGTGTGCATCGGGTCCCCTTCCCGCCCCCGCGCTCGCACCTCCACGCTGCGCGCACGGTAGCCGGCGTCGCGCATCGATTGCATGAAGGCGGCGCACGGATCGGCGGACCAGACGGCCAGCATGCCCCCGCCACGCAACGCTTGCCGGATCAACTGCAATCCGGCCGGTGCGAACAGCGCCGCGTTACCCACGCGCACCGGCGCCTGCGGTCCGTTATCGATGTCGAGCAGGATAGCATCGAACGGCACCTTGGCTTCATGCAGCACGTCACTGACATCGCCCACCTGCACAACAACCCGCCGGTCCAGCAGTGGAAACCCCGCCACCGCGCCAAGCTCGGCACGGTTCCACACCACCACCTCGGGCACCAGTTCGACGACCAGCACCTGAGCCGACGCGCGCAACACATTCAGCGCGGCACGCAGCGTGTAGCCCATCCCGAGGCCGCCGATAAGCACGCGGGCATCGCCGCGATCACGCAATCGCCGGCACGCGAGCCGCGCCATCGCCTCCTCCGATCCGTGCGCTCGCGTCGCCATCAG
>DATIMO010000069.1:0-2600 GCA_035475215.1 Acetobacteraceae bacterium
CGAGTTGTTTCCGCATCTGACGGTGTTGCGCAATGTCACCATCGGGCCGACGACCGTTCTGGGGATGCCGCGGCATGCGGCCGACGAGCGGGCGCGAGCCTTGCTGAAGAGGGTGGGACTGGCCGACAAGGCATCGGAGCACCCGGCGGCATTGTCCGGCGGTCAGCAGCAACGTGTCGCAATCGCGCGCGCGCTGGCGATGCAACCGGATGTGATGCTGTTCGACGAGCCGACCTCGGCGCTGGACCCCGAAACCATCGGCGAGGTGCTGACGGTGATGAAGCGCCTGGCCGACGACGGTATGACGATGCTGGTCGTGACGCACGAAATGACATTTGCCCGGCGTGTCGGCAACTGGATCGTGGTGTTCGATCATGGTCACGTCGTGGAGGAAGGGCCACCACGTCAAATATTTGACGCACCGCGATCACCCCGCACGCGTGACTTTCTCAGCCATCTTGGCTGGAATGAGGAGACCGCATGAAAGATCTCGCGATCGACCGTATCGAAGTGTTTACAGTCGGACCTCCGACGCGCCGGCTCGCCTGGGCGCTGGAAATGCCCGCGCAGTTCATGACGGAAACGATTCTGAAGCTGACGACGCATGGCGGACTGACCGGCATTGCCGGGGCAGTGAGCTACGCCGATTTCGGATATGAAAGCTCGGTGGCGGAAGCGCTGCGACCGTTGTTGCCGCATCTGATCGGGCGCCATCCGTTGGCGCGCGAGGCGGTTTGGCAGGATCTGCTGTCGCGAACCTTGCCACGCGCACCGCAGGCGCAATCGTTGATCGATATTGCACTGTGGGACCTGGCCGCGAAGGCTGCGGGCGTGCCGTTATGGCAGTTCCTGGGTGGTGCGCGAGACCGGATTGCCGCCTATGCCAGCACAGCACTGCTGGATAGCGCGGAAGCCTATGTCGATGAGGTGGTGCGGCTGCGCGCGGAAGGGTTTCGCGCGATCAAGTTCCACTGCTGGTGCGAGCCCGGGCGCGATCTGGCGATGGTGCGCAAGGTCTCCGCGAGTGGACAGGCCGAGGGGCTCGCGCTGATGCTGGATGTTGAGCAGCGTTACACGCCTGATGCGGCGCTGCGTGTTGGCTACGTGCTGGGCGAACTGGGTTACGACTGGTTCGAAGCGCCGCTGGATGACTTTGACTTGGATGGGTATCGGCGGCTCGCCGCCGCGCTGGCGGTGCCGATCGTGCCCGCTGGCAATTCGGTTCTCGACAACCGGCTGATCGGTTTTGCGGCGGCGCGCGACTGCTGGGACAAGATGCGGGTGGACGTGACGATGTGCGGCGGCTTTACGCCGGCGCTGAAGATCATGGGCCTGGCTGCCAGCTTGGGGCGCACTGTCGAGTTGCAGTGCTGGGGCTACACGCTGACCCAGGCTGCGAACCTGCATCTCATGCTGGGTCAGCCGAATTGCACCTGGTTCGAGCAGCCGCTGCCATATGACAGTTTCGAATTCGGAGCGCAGCAGGTGATACGAACCGACCGCGAGGGCTTCGTGCATGCGCCGCCCGGCCATGGTCTTGGCATCGAACTCGACTGGGAGGCGATCGGGTCCGCGACGCTGGGGCGCATAGAATGCAGCGGACGGACGGCGTGAGCGGCAATCTCCTGTCCTGCACGGGACGTCGGGCTTTGGTGATCGGCGGTGGAACGGGGATCGGGTTTGCCGCGGCCGAGGCGCTGATTGGCGCGGGAGCAAGCGTGTTCCTGACTGGGCGGCGGAATGAGCGGCTGGAATCGGCAGCCGCGCAATTGCGCGACCGCGGTCTTGTCGGCTGCGCGGCCGGAGATGCCCGCGATACGGTTGAGGTCGAGCGCGTTGTGGGCCAGGCCGCAAATTTATTGGGTGGGCTCGACACGCTGGTTGTAGCTGCCGGTGCATCCGATGTGGCGTCGATCTTTTCCGTGACCCCGGAGCGGTTCGATGCCGTGCTGGCAGCGAACCTCAATCCGCTGTACTTGTCAGCGCATCATGCGGCGCCACTTCTGATTGCGTCCGGTCGGGGGTCGGTGATTGCAATCGCGTCGGCCTATGGCGTGGTCGGGCAGCCCGAGCGCATCGCCTATAGCACCGCGAAGGCGGGGATTATCGGGATGGTTCGCTCGATGGCACTGGATTTTGCACCACATGCAGTGCGAGTGAACGCGATCAGTCCTGGCGTGATCGAGACGGAGTTGTTTTTCGAGACGCTGAAGCGCGAAGCGGACCCAGAGGCGATGTTGGCACAACGGCGGAGCATGCATCCGCTCGGCCGTACAGGGCGGGCGGACGAGATTGCGGCGGTAGTGGTGTTGCTCGCGTCCAGCGGTGGGGGATTTATCACTGGGCAAAACATAGTCGTGGATGGTGGTTTGACGATCCGCTGAAGGGGCGGGGCCGGTTAAAGATCCTTCGCCAGCCGCAGTCCGTCGAACACCGCGGCGTGGATGTTTCGGCTGGCGACAGCATCGCCGATGCGGAACAACTGGTACTGCCCGGCGGAATTGCGTGTTGTGTGCTGCACGCGGCCGGCGAGCAATGCAGCGTGATCCACCTCGCCCAGGTTCACGGAGTTTGGTCGTAGCGCCAGATACAATTCATCC
>DATIMO010000070.1:0-3643 GCA_035475215.1 Acetobacteraceae bacterium
AGCATGGCCCCCATCCCCATCGCAATCAGTGCTGCATCCGCCAATGCCGGCGACGTTCGATACAGCAGCACGGTGATCGGCAACGGCAACACGTTCACCGCGAGGACCGGAAGCAGTTTCCGGGGCTGGTCCACCAGCGTGCCGGGCTGCAGGAACAGCGCCGTGTTAAGAGCGAGCAGCCCGCCCATGACCTCGGGCACCAGTCCCAACCGAAGGTCGAGCAGGGCAGCGCCTGCGGCGGTCAGAGCGCTGGCCAACGCAACAGTGCCGGTCGCGACCACGGCGCCGGCCAGGCGCGTGGGATGCGGCGCGACGACGCGCATCTGGCGCGCTCTAACCGAGAACGAAACCACCATCCACCGTCAGTACAGCGCCGGTGATGCTGGACGCCTCGGACGAGCAGAGGAAGAGCACGCTGCCGGCAACGTCCTCCGGCGCCAGCACGCGCCCGAGCGGGATTGCGCCTGCCAGTGTCTCGCGCGTGACCGGCGCTTGACCGGCCCGGACATGGTCCAGATAGTTGGAAAGCATTGGCGTCAGCACCGGACCTGGAGCAACCTCGTTGACCCGCACGCCGAATCGAGCGGCCTCGACCGCGGCGGAACGGGTCAGCATGCGCGCCGCGGCCTTGCTCGCATTATACAGGCTGTTGCCGGCAAATGCGCGTTCACCGGCAACCGATCCGACATTGACGATCGCGCCGCCGCCACCGGGACGCATCGCGGCCACTTCTTCGCGCACGCAGAAGAACAGGCCCCGGACATTGGTGCCGAAAATCCGGTCGAAATCGGCAGCGCTATAGTCGAGCAGGCCCGCATTGGCGTCGAACCCGGCACAGTTGGCGGCGCAGTCCAACCGTCCGTGCCGGTCCACGATGCCTCGTATCGCGGATACGATCTCGGCCTCGTTCTGCAGGTCCATCGGCACGAATTGAAAGCCGCCGCCCTGGTTTTCGATCAGGCGGCGCGTCTCGGCGCCCGCCTCCGTGTTCCGCCCGGCGCCGATCACCGTGGCGCCCTCTCGGGCAAAGGCCATCGCGACCGCGCGGCCGATGCCAGACGTCGCGCCGGTGACGAAGGCGATCTTGCCGTCGAACGAGCGTGCAGGCATGCGACCAAACTCCCCGGGGGTCTTGTCTGCGGAGGCTATCGCAATGCGGGTAAGCGCGTCATTCCCGCAATGGCGTGAATTCACCCACGGCGTTCGACCGAGAAGGTAGATTTACCTACCGGAGCGCGACCTTTCGACTAACATTTCTTATTTTCTGCCACACCTTGCGAGTGGTGGAGTAATTCCTTCTATTTATCGCAGTGTTCCGGGGAGAAGACAGGCGATGCCACCCAGCATTCACGTCCTGCATGAAAATCCAGCCTGGCTGCCGCCGCTGGCCGAGGCGTTCGATAGGCGCCGGCTGCCATGGACAGAGTGGTTCCTCGACTCCGGCACCTTTGATCTTTCGGCGCCGCCGCCGGATGGGGTGTTCTACAATCGCATGAGCGCCTCGTCCCACACGCGGGACCATCGGTTCAGCGCCGAACTTACCGCATCGATTCTGGCCTGGCTCACGCGCTGGGGTCGACGGGTGGTGAACGGCCCGGGGGCGCTGGACCTGGAGATCAGCAAGACCCGTCAATATGCCGCGCTCGAGCGCTTCGGGATCGATACGCCGCGGACCGTGCTGGTGGCCGGTCGCGATCAGCTGATACAGGCAACGCGCCGGCATTTCGGTGACGGGCCGGTGATCCTGAAGCCCAATCGTGGTGGCAAGGGTCTCGGCGTCCGGCTGTTCCACACGGCGGCCGCGCTGGGCGCGTACGTAGACAGTACCGAATACGAACCGCCCGTTGATGGCCTACAACTGCTGCAGGAGCACATTCGCGCACCACGCCCGGTCATTACCCGCGCCGAGTTCGTCGGCGGCCGTTTTCTGTATGCGGTCGAAGTAGATACCAGCCAGGGATTCGAGCTGTGCCCGGCCGATGCTTGTGCCACTGACGGCGAAGCGCCCCCAGTGAAATTCCGTATCCTGCCGGGGATGCCGAACTCGCTGCGTGAGCGGATCGAGCAGTTCCTTGCCGGCAGCGACATCGAGGTGGCCGGCGTGGAGTTTATCACCGATCTGACCGGGCGCAGCCTGGTGTACGACGTGAACACCAACACCAACTACAATCCCGAAGCGGAAGCGCGCGACGGCCGCATCGGCACAGCGCGGTCCGGCCCGGGCGCGATTGCGCAATTCCTCGGCGCGGAATTGGACCGGCTGCACACCAGGGCGGCGTGACGGGTCAGCGCATCGTCGGCTGGCGCAGGCTGGCGAGCAATGCTGGGACGAAAATCAGGGTGGCCAGCAGCGTGCAGCCCAGGCTGATCAGCAGCAGATCGCCCATGCTCGCCGTGCCCGGATGGTGCGACAGCGCCAGCGATCCGAAAGCCGTGCTGGTGGTCAGCGCCGAGAACACGATGGCCCGCGCCGTCGCAGAGCCGAGCAGCGTGGTACGGCCGGCCCGCCAGTTCATTACGAAATAGATGTTGAACGACACGCCGACACCCAGCAGCAGCGGCAGCGCAATGATATTGGCGTAGTTCAGCGGCAATGGCAGCAGCACGGCGATCAGCAGCGTCATCAGCCCGGACAGCAGCAGGGGCGCCAGAACCAGCGCCACATCGCGTATTCGCCGCAACGCGATGAACAGGATAACCGCGATCGCGGCCAGCGCATAAGCCGCCGCCGAACGGAATGCACCCACGATTGTGGCGCTGGTTGCCTCGATGGTCACCGCCGGGCCGCCGGCGTCCGGTGCCACCGCGGTTACCTGGTCAACGAAGGCCGATAGCCCGGCGCTGGTGCTGCTGACGGCCTGTTTCGGCAATACCTGAATTCGGGTGCGCCCGTCCGGCAGCACCCAGTCACGCTTGATGTCCGGCGGGATCGTCTCCAGCGACACCGGCTCGGCGTTCAGCGAATCCCGCAACTGATCCAGCTCCTGTGGCAGGAAGCGAGTCAGGGACGCGTTCATCGCCATGACTGTCTGATCGGGGGCGGTCGTCAGCCGCTTCAGATCGGCGGCGATCGCCTGCAACGGATGATCCGGTTGCAGCTTCGGCAGTGCCGGCTCGATCTGTTTAAGCGCTGTTCCGGCCGCCAACCGCAGCACGTCGGCAGTAACTGGCGCGGTCGAGGCCGGTGCCGTCAGCGTCGGTTCCAGGATGCCCTGCGCATCCTGGATAATCGCCAGCTTCTGCGTCTGGTCAGCCGGAATGAAACTGGCGATCGTGCGCACACTTTCCACTGTGGACAGTGGGTGCAGTTTGTCGGCCAAAGCCGCGGCCTTCTGCGCGTTTGGGGCCAGGATATCGATCGTGTACGGGTTCGTGACCGGCGAGCCCATCAGGTCGCGCAGCGTCCGCATCGCTTCGGTGTGCTGATTTTTTGTATCGAGCGGGTTCGAATCGAATGCCAGTCCTTGTGAAAGCGCCATGCCGGCAATCGCTACGGCCAGGAACACCAGCAGGATCGGCTTGCGCCATCCGGCGACAAGCGGGTCCAGTGGCACCGCCCAGTGAAACCCCACCATGCCCGGCTCACCCGGCGGGTGAAACAAGGTGATCGCCGCCGGCAGGAATGTCAGCGTGCAGACGAAGG
>DATIMO010000071.1:0-10845 GCA_035475215.1 Acetobacteraceae bacterium
GATCCACCATCGCGGGCAGGCGCACGCGATGTTATCCGGTACAGCAGTCGCCCCGCCCCAGCTTGATGAGTTCTTCCTTGCCTCCGATGCACCGCGCCGGAATTTCGAGCTGCAGCGGCTCGGTTTGTCGCTCTGCTGAGGAACCACCCGACTCGGCTACCGGGCCGCAGGCTGGATCTCGGTCATCGCAAAATCGTTACCAATGAACAGCAGCGGAACTCTGTGTTTTTGCAACCGCATAGGCAAAGCAGTCACCAAGGTTGAGTTACGCGGGGTGCCCTCGCCCCTTGCCATAGCGGGCGAATGCGACCAGCGCGGATGCGGCTTCAGCGGCCGTGATCGGAACCACCTCGATTGCGGTGGTGGTGAGGAAGTCGCCAACATCCGATTCCGCCTCATCAACACTGGCGTGCCGCTTGCGACAGAGGCCAAGACCCGTCTCGAACACAGCGATCGCAGACGTGATCGGGGCGTGCGCCTGCTCCAACACGTCCGCAAATGCGTCGGCTTGTGTTTCACGCGTCAGAATGGCGACCATCGCGGAAGCGTCCACAAACATCGTCACTGATCCTGGTCGCTGAGCTGATCGTAGAATTTTTTGTCGGCTTCCAGCCCTGTTGCCGGCCTTGCCATCACACGGTCTTGCAGGGGACGCAATCGCTCGCGCAGCGGTAGGTCTTCATCGAGGCGGCGCAACTCGTTCGTCAGGGCACGTTTGACCGCTTCCGTTTTCGTCATACGAGTGCGCGCCGCGAGGGTTTCCGCCAATTGGTTGACCGCCTCGCTCCGGATATTGAGTGGCATCGGCTGACTCCTGGCGTGTAGACGCGATGACAATGTTGCCCACGCGACAACCGGTCAACTTCAGCTAGCTGCTAATCCACCACCGCACCACCGCCACCCGCTTGCCCCTGTTTGGGCCGCCGCATCAAGAACAGAAGCACCAGGATCGGCGCCGACATGATCGCCATCAGCCAGTAATCATTCGCGTACGCAATCACCTGCGCCTGATAGTTGATCATCTGGTCCAGCATCGCCGCCCCATGCGCCGTTGCCGGCGACAACGCCTGGGATACACTCGGCGACGTCTGCAACGCCCGGTTCAACGGCGATCCGAACACTGCCAGCACCGAATGCTCGACCTGCGTATTGCGCGTCAGCAGTGCCTCGAAGATCGAGATCCCAATTGAAGCCCCGATATTGCGAACCAGACTCAGCACCGCGGTCGCATCATAGCGCAACCGGGCCTCCAGCGTGGCGAACGCAACCACGTTCAGCGGCACGAAGATGAACCCCATCCCGGCGCCCTGCACCATGGTGTTGCCGATGAACGCCCACTCGCTCACCGCCGGGGTCCAACTCGACAACCGCCACATGCTCCAGGCCAGCAGCACCACGCCGACCGCCATGATCTTGCGCGAGTCCATCTTGTCCGTGATGCGGCCGGCGATCAGCATGGCCAGCATCGTGCCGATCCCGCGCGGGGCCATCAGCAGCCCGGCCGTCGCCACCGGATAATTACCCAGCAACTGCAACCATGGCGCGAACAGCGCGGATGACGCGATCAGCACCAACCCGATCGCGAACATCACAAGGAACCCCATCACCACGTTGCGGTCCTTGAACAGGGCCGGAGGGATGAACGGCCGCTTGCCGGTAACCATGTGCACCACGAACAGGTAGAGCCCGAACCCGGCCGCCACCGCCTCGATCAGCACCTCACCAGAGCTGAACCAGTCCAGCGTCTCGCCGCGATCCAGCATCAATTGCAGCCCGCCGACACCCATCGCCAGCACGCCGAAGCCGAACCAGTCGAACCGCATCGCAGATCGCGGCGCCTGGCGCGGCAGGAACAGCCACAGCCCCAGCGTCGCTGCAATCCCGAACGGCAGATTGACGAAGAACACATACCGCCAGTTGTACAGCTCGGTCAGATACCCCCCGAGCGTCGGCCCCAGTATCGGCCCCACCATCACGCCCATGCCCCACAACGCCATCGCGGAGCCGCGCTGTTCGGCCGGGTAGATGTTCAGCATCGTGGCCTGCGACAGCGGCACCAGGGCGGCGCCGAACACCCCCTGGATCAGACGGTACAGCACCATCTCGTACAACGACGTGGCGATGCCGCACAGCATGGACGCGACGGTGAACCCTATGATGGATACCAGGAACAGCTTGCGCTGGCCGAACCTGGCAGACAGCCAGCCCACCGGCGCCGTCATGATCGCCGCAGCGACGATGTAGGAGGTCAGCACCCACGTGACCTCTTCATAACTCGCCGACAGACTGCCCTGCATGTACGGCAACGCCACGTTGGCGATGGTGGAATCCAGCGCCTGCATCAGCGTCGCCGCCATCGCGCAGACGGTGATCAGCCCGCGATGGGGAAACGTCTCGGGATTCGCGGCAACCGGGTTGGCCAACGTCGCCTCAGAACAGATCGCTCAGGTGGCGCTGATGGTGCGTATCTATCGACACTTCCGCGCTCATGCCCGCCGACAGCGGCGGATCGTCTGGCTGCTGCACGATTTTCACGCGCACCGGCAGACGCTGCACCACCTTTACCCAGTTGCCGGACGAATTCTGCGCCGGCAGCACCGAAAATTCCTGATCCGTTGCCGGGGCGATGCTCTGCACGATGCCTTTCCAGCTATGCCCAGGATACGCGTCGATCGTCACCGTCGCCGGATCTCCGGCCCGCGCGTGGGTGAGGTTGGTTTCTTTCGGCTGCGCCTCGATCCACATGTCGTCGCTCGAGACCAGGCCGAACGCCGCTGTCCCGGCCTGCAGGAATTGCCCGAGTTGCAGCTTGCTCACCTGCGTGACAAGACCGTTGAACGGCGCGCGAACCACTGCGTGATCCGCCTCCCGCTGCGCCTCCGCCAGTTGCGCGGCGGCCTGCTTGTACGCCGGCATTTCGGAAACCGGCATGTCGGCATTGCCGCCCAACTTCGCCAATGCCGCATTCATCTGGGCTGATGCAGCCCCCAACGCGGCCTGATCCCCGGCGAGTTTATACTTGGCATTATCGTATTGCTGCTGCGGGATCGCATTCTGCTTCACCAGAATCGCGTATCGGTCATAGGTCGCCTGATCGGCCTGCACCGCGGCCGCCTGCGCCGCAACTTGCCGCTGCGCGGCGATATAATCGGCCTTCAGCGAATTCAGGTTCAGCCCGATCTGCGCCAGATTGGCCCGCGCATTGTCCACCGCGATCTGGAACTTGCTCGGGTCAAGACGGAACAGCACCTGGTTCGCCGTTACATGCTGGCCCTCATGGACCGGGATCGCAGACACGATCCCCGACACGTCAGTGGAGACATCCAGCACGTCCGCCTGCACATACGCGTCCGAGGTCTGCACATACCGCCCACCGCTCAGCCAGTACCACAGCGCACCGACGATCAGCACGATCACGCCGAGGCCAATCAGCAGGAAACGCAACCGCAGTCTGGGACGGCGGTGGGCCCGGCCGCGAAGATCGGGCTCGCCCCGACCCTCGGTTTCGCGCCGAAGGGGCGGGGAAGGGCGTGTGTCCGCACGGGTCCGGGTGGTATCGGCCGCCGGTTTGATCGTCTTGGTCTCTATGGTCTCGGTGTCGGACATCGTGTCATCGCTTATTGTATGGCGCTATATGGTCAGCCCCCTCCCGCGGTTGCATTGCGCCATTCCGCCGACCGGCATGATCAGCCGGCGCAACTGCACCCGCTTGCCCAGTCCAGCCGCATCCGCTAAATGCGCCGCTCTGCGCCGCTTGCCCCGGACAAACCGGTCCCGGCGCGTCAGGCATTTCCCGGGAGCTTGCCATGGCCAACGTAGTGACCATCGACGCCGAGGCGCGCGAGCGGGCCGGCAAGGGCGGGGCCCGCGCGACCAGGCGGGCGGGGCGAGTGCCCGGTGTGATCTATGGCGCGAAGCAGCCTGCCAGCCTGATTGCGCTGTACCCGCGCGCCATCCTGCGGGAACTGCACCGTCCCGGCTGGCAATCCCGCGTCTATGAGCTTAAAGCCAATGGCAGCGCCGTGCGCGCCCTGATCCGCGACGTACAATACCATCCTGTCAGCGGCGCTCCCGAACACATTGATTTTCAACGATTGGCGACCGGCGAGCGCATCCGCGTCTCGGTGCCGGTGCATTTCGAGAACGAGGGACTCTCGACCGGTTTGAAGCGCGGCGGCGTGCTGAACGTGATCCGCCATACAGTCGAAGTGTATTGCGACCCCGATCACATTCCCGAGCAGTTCACCGCCGACCTGATCGGGCTGGACTTCAACGACAACGTTCGCTGGCATGACCTTAAGGGAACCGAACAGGTGCGCCCGGTGATCACGGATCGTGATTTCGTGGTGGCCACGGTGGCCCCACCCACCAAGGTGGGTGAGGCAACCGCCGAGGTGGCGACTGCCACGACTGCCGCGGCGGCAGTTCCCGCTCCGGCAGCGGCAGCCCCCGCGCCGGCCAAGGCCGCGCCGGCGAGGGGTGGCGATCGTGATCGCGGGCGCGGCAAGAAATGACGTTCCCCATCATCGCCGGTGGCAATGCTTCCATCCCCGGCGGTAATCCGTCATGCCCGGCGGTAATCCGTCATGCCCGGGCTTGTCCCGGGCACCCACGTCTTCGGGCCGCCAAGTACCGACGCGGACCGCTCCGCCCGACGGATACCGCTTCCTGATGGCCTGGTAATCCGCCGTGCTGCTCTGGGTCGGCCTCGGCAATCCGGAGCCGGGGATGGCGCGGAACCGGCACAATATCGGTTTCATGGCGCTGGACACGATCGCTATCCGATACGGGTTCGGGCCATGGCGACAGCGCTTCAAGGGGCTGGTGGCGGAAGGAACCATCGCCGGCCAGAAGATCCTCGGCCTGAAGCCGCAAACTTACATGAACGCGTCAGGCGAAAGCGTTCAGGCCGCCCTGGCGTTCTACAAGCTGCCGCTGGAAGCAATCACTGCGTTTCACGACGAGCTGGACCTGATACCCGGCAAGGTGCGGGTGAAGCGGGGAGGGGGCGCAGCCGGGCATAACGGGCTGCGCAGCATGGACCGGATGCTGGGATCGACGGATTATTGGCGCGTGCGGCTGGGCATCGGGCACCCCGGTGAGAAAGATCGCGTTCTGGGCCACGTGCTCAGTGATTTCGGCAAGGACGACCGGGAATGGTTGCTTCAGCTGTTGGACGCGGTGGCTGATGCGGCGCCGCTTCTGGTCCAGGGCAAGCCCGAGGATTTCATGACCAAGGTCGCGCTATTGGCGCGTGGGAACGAGACATAAGATGGGTTTCAACTGCGGCATCGTTGGCCTGCCGAACGTCGGCAAATCCACGCTGTTCAACGCCTTGACGGAAACCGCGGCGGCGGCTGCCGCGAATTACCCGTTCTGCACAATCGAGCCCAATATCGGACGTGTACCGGTGCCCGACCTTCGTCTGGAAACCTTGGCCACAATCGGCAAGTCAGCGCGGATCGTGCCGACCTCGCTAGAATTCGTGGACATCGCCGGACTGGTGCGCGGGGCGTCACGTGGGGAGGGTCTGGGCAACCAATTCCTGGCCAACATCCGCGAAGTAGATGCAATCATCCACGTGCTGCGCTGTTTTGAAGATCCGGATGTGACGCATGTAGAAGGGGCGATCGACCCCATTCGTGACGCCGAGATCGTCGAAACCGAACTGATGCTTGCCGATCTGGAAAGCCTGGAAAAGCGGATCGTCGGCTTGACCAAGCGGGCGCGCGGCGGCGACAAGGACAGCACGGCGCAACTGGCGCTGATCGAACCGATCATGGCGGCGCTGGCCGAAGGTCGCCCGGCGCGCACCGCGGTGCCGCCGGGGGAAGCGGAAGCGGTGCGGCGGCTGCAACTGCTGACGGGCAAACCCGTCCTGTACGTCTGCAATGTCGAGGAATCAGCAGCCGCAGGCGGCAACCTGTATTCGGCGCGCATGGCGGACCGGGCGGCAGCGGAAGGCGCCCGCTTCGTGGTGGTATCAGCGGCGATCGAATCCGAGGTGGCGCAATTGCCATCCGAAGACCGCGGCGAGTTCCTGGCCGGGCTGGGTCTGCACGACAGTGGTTTGGATCGCGTGATCCGCGCCGGCTACGATCTTCTCGGATTGCTTACATTCTTCACCGTCGGCCCCAAGGAGGCGCGCGCCTGGACCGTGGTGCGCGGCACCAAGGCGCCACAGGCGGCCGGCGCAATCCATGGCGATTTCGAACGCGGTTTCATCGCGGTAGAAACGATCAGCTACGATGATTTTGTGGACTGCAAAGGCGAAGCCGGTGCCAAGGATGCCGGCCGCATGCGGGTTGAAGGCAAGGAATACGTGGTCCGGGACGGTGACGTGATGCTGTTCCGTTTCAACGTGTAGCGTTACGCCCCTTCACCTCTCCCGCTTGCGGGAGGTGTCGCCCTGCGCAGCAGGCCGGGTGAGGGTGTCTCGCCACTTGCCTCACGGTCCGCCCGGCTGGCATCATCCGTCAGCGCCACTCCGGAATAAGGCTGACCCGATGCATCGCCGCACATTCCTGGCCGGTACCGCCGCTGTCACCGCGAACCTCGCTGCACCCCGTATCTCCCGTGCCGCGGATCAGCGTGTGCTGAAATTCATCCCGCAATCGGACCCGACGATCCTCGACCCGATCTGGACTACCGCGTACGTCTCGCGCAACCACGGGTTTATGATCTTTGACACATTGTACGGCATCGACAGCGCCTACAAGCCGCAGCCGCAAATGCTGGCCGGCCATGTGACCGAAGATGACGGCAAGCGCTGGACGCTGACGCTGCGCGACGGACTGTCCTGGCACGATGGTGAGAAAGTGCTCGCGCGGGACTGCGTCGCTTCCATCCAGCGCTGGGGCAAGCGCGATCCGTTTGGCCAGACCCTGCTCGGCTACACCGATGAATTGTCGGCGCCGGACGATAAGACCATCGTGTTCAGACTGAAAAAACCATTTGCCCTGCTGCCGGACGCGCTCGGCAAGCCGGGCAGCAACTTCGCCGCGATGATGCCGGAGCGGCTGGCCAAGACCGACGCCTTCAAGGCCATCACCGAGATGGTTGCAGTGGCCCATACAAATGGAACGCCAAGGAACGAATCGCCGGCTCGCTTGCGGTGTACGACCGTTTCGACGGATACAAACCGCGTGAGGGCGGCAAGCCGGAATGGACTTCCGGCCCCAAGGTCGCCAATTTCGATCGTGTCGAGTGGCACATCATCAAGGATCCGGGTACCGCCGCGGCCGCGATGCAGAGCAAGGAAATCGATTGGTGGGAGAATCCCACCATCGACATCCTGCCCTTGCTGAAGCAGGCGACGGTCGTGCGCATCACCGATCCGACCGGCCTCATGGCCTGCATGCGCCTGAACGAGCTGTGGCCGCCCTTCGACAATCCGGCAATTCGTCGCGCGCTGCTCAAAGGAATCGACCAGCGCCAGTTCATGGAGGCAGTGTCGGGCACCGATCCCAGCCTTTGGCACGTGCCGTCCGGAATCTTCGCGCCTGGCACACCGATGGCGAGCACGGCCGGTTTGGACGTGTTCACCAGCCCGCGCGATTACGGCGCGGTGCAGAAAGAACTCGCCGCCGCCGGCTACAAGGGCGAGAAGGTGATGCTGCTGGCACCCACCGACTTCCCGATCCTGAAAGCCGAGGCCGACGTCTGCGCCGACCAGATGAAGAAATGCGGCTTCAACGTGGAATATTTGGCGATGGACTGGGGCACCGTGGTGCAACGCCGCGTCAAGATGGACCCGCCGGACAAGGGTGGCTGGAACGTGTTCAACACCTTCTGGGCCGGACTCGACCAGGCCAATCCGGTCGGTCACGTATTCCTGCGCGGCAACGGCAAGGACGCGCTGATGGGCTGGCCGACGGCACCGAAGATTGAGGCGCTGCGTCAGCAATGGATCGATGCTCCGGATCTGGAGGCGCAACAGAAGCTCGCCATGGAATTGCAGCTTCAGGCGCTGCAGGATGTTCCATATGTGCCGATCGGTCAGACCTTTGCGCCGACTTCGTATCAAAAGGACATCACCGGCGTCCTGGACGGTTTCGGCCCGATCTTCTGGAACGTGCGTCGCGCATGATCGACAAGCGCGTCGCCTCGGTCGCCGAGGCACTTGCCGGAATCCGCGATGGGTCCACCGTCCTGCTCGGCGGTTTCGGCGATGTCGGCACCCCGCTGGCGCTGCTCGAAGGCCTGATCGAACAGGGCGCGCGTGACCTGACCCTGGTCTGCAATGCCGGAGGACGCGACGGCAGTGCCATCGCCCGGCTGCTGACGCTCGGTCGTGTGCACAAGATGATCTGCAGCTTCATCCGCCCGGCAAGCGAAGCCGGTCGGTTGCACGTGGAAGGAAAGCTGGACGTGGAAATCGTGCCGCAGGGCACGTTGGCCGAGCGCATCCGGGCCGCCGGTGCGGGCATCACTGGCTTCTATACGCCCACTGCCGCCGACACCGTCATTGCCGAGGGGCGCGAGACCCGGCACATCGGCGACAAATTATGTCTTCTGGAACTACCAATGCCCGGCGATGTCGCGCTGATCGATGCGTGGCAAGGCGACCGCTGGGGCAACCTGACATATCGTGAATCGCAACGAAACTTCAATCCGATTATGGCGATGGCGGCGCCGCTGACCATCGCCGAAGTGCGGCACATCGTGGAACTTGGTGAGATCGACCCCGGCCACGTGCACACGTCGGGAATTTTCGTTCGTCGCCTGGTTCATGTGCCCGCCTGAAGGAGCCGGCAGATGCCCGAATGGAAGCCGCTCGACCGCAACGGCATGGCAGCCCGCGCCGCAGCCGATATTCCGGAAGGCTGGTTGGTCAATCTCGGCATCGGCATCCCGACCGAGGTGGCGAACTTCATCCCCACCGACCGCGAGGTGATCTTCCATGCCGAGAACGGCGTGATCGGCGTCGGGCCAGCACCCCCGGCGGATCGCGTGAATCCGTATCTGATAAATGCCGGTGTGCAGCACGTTACGTTGCGAACCGGCGGCAGCTTCGTACACCAGGCGGACAGTTTCGCGATCGCCCGCGGCGGGCATCTCGATCTGTGCATCCTCGGCGCGTTCGAGGTATCGGAAAGAGGCGACATCGCCAATTGGGCCCGCGCCGCAAATGAGCCGGTGAAGCAGATCGGCGGAGCGATGGATCTCGCCGTGGGCGCGAAACGGCTGTGGGCGATCATGGAGCACACCACGAAGGACGGCGCGCCCCGACTGGTGCGGCGTTGCTCCTATCCGCTGACGGCGAAGGGCATGGTGCGGCGCGTGTACACCAACCTCGCCGTGATGGACGTGACGCCGCGCGGGTTCGTCGTGCGGGACATGATCACCGGACTTTCGTTCGACGACCTGGTCGCACGGACAGACGCACCGTTGCTGCGGGATTGAACACCCCCGAGCGCGTGCCGGGCCGCCCATCTCCGTCTTAAGGCCGGCTTGCCATCAAACCGCACTGACGCTTTCACGCCACAAATCGCTGGCGCCGACGAAAACTCCGTGTCTCACGATACGACGCACGCGCGCCCAATTCGTTCAGCCCCAGATAGAAATGCCGCACCTCGTCCTTCTCCCGCAGCTCTGCCGCGGGCCCCTGCAGCGCGATGCGCCCGTTTTCCATCACATAGCCATGATCAGCAACATCCAGCGCCAGTGCCGCATTCTGCTCCACCAGCAACACCGTGCGACCGAGCTTTTCCTTTAGCCGCACGATGATCCCGAATATCTCCTCCACGATGCGTGGTGCCAGCCCCAGCGACGGTTCATCGAGCAGGATCACCTGCGGCCTCGATATCAGCGCCCGGGCGATCGCCAGCATCTGTTGCTCGCCGCCGGAAAGATAGCCGGCATCCTGCAACCGACGCTCCTTCAACACCGGAAACACGTCATACGCTTCCTCGATCGCCGCCCGAACTTCCGCCATGCTGCGGCGGACATGGCCACCGACAAGCAAATTGTCCTCGACGCTCAGATTCGCAAACACGCGGCGCCCTTCGAACACCTGCGCAATACCGCGTGCAACGATCTCATGCGGTCGCCGTCGGTCGATGCGCTCTCCGTCCAGGCTGATGCTGCCCTTGGTGATCTCGCCGCGTTCGCCATGCAGCAGCCCGGAAATCGCCTTCAGCGTCGTGGTTTTCCCCGCACCGTTGGCACCCAGCAGCGCCGTGATGCATCGCGTCTCCACCGCCAGCGAAACGCCCTTCAGGACCAGAACGGCCTTGTCATAGACCACTTCGACGTCGTTCAGCCGCAGCATCGTCTGCTCTCCGGACGCGAGGATGCGCCATCGATCCGAAGATCGCGGCGCATCCCGATCAGCAACGCTAAGCGGATGTGGTGATCATCTTCTCCACGATGTCGCGATAGCCGCGGAACCACGGCGTTTCACGCTCCAGCTTGCTGCCCTTCACCTGATAGATCTGTACCCACCCACCGCCTTCATGATCGGTCGAAGTGATCTGCAATGGTGGCACCAACCCGCCGAGCCCGAAATCCTTGATCGACTGGAATCCCTGCTGCACCTCTTCCCCGGTCGGCTGCTTGCCGCCATTGGCCGCGATCGCCAGACGGATCGCTTCGACATGCACGGCGATCCCCAGCAGGCCGCGGTTATAGTACACCGAGGACTCCATCGAGGCGGGCACCGGCTTGCCCTGTTCCTTGAACATCGCCTTGATCTGCTGATGCACCGGGTAATCGTTACCCACGCCGGCGAATTGCATCGTGTGATAACCTTGCGCGACGCCCCAGCCGCCGGCAGCTTCGATATCCGCCTCGGCTGAAGCCCAGACGAAACCCAGGCATTTGGACAGCGGATAACCAACGCCC
>DATIMO010000072.1:0-4556 GCA_035475215.1 Acetobacteraceae bacterium
GCCAAATCGCCGGCCCTAATGTAACGGTGGCAAGCACCAGCAGGGCCGGGATCAGGCCGCCTACAAATGCTCGCCGCTGCTGTCGGTTCCAGGCAGGGTTGCGCGGGCGGCTCACAACGGAGCGGCCATCCATCATGGCCGGCGAAGGCGGGCCATCCACTAATGGTGGCCGCGGCACGCAGACGCTGCCCGCTCCGTGATCACAACTTTACGCCGGCCCGCTGCAGCGCCCGCAATGCGTTCTGCTGCGCCCGTTGCATCGCCTCCTTGGCGCCCATCTGCTTCGAAACGATCGTCTGGATCGCAATATCGATTTCCCGATCGACCGGCGGATAAGGCGGCACCGTGCGATACACCGTGTACCCCTTCCCGCCCAGCTTCAGCGTGTCGAGATAAAGCTGCGCCACATCCACCCCATTGATCATGGAGCGTTCCCGGAACTCCGGCTGATCGATCATGGAGGCACGTGTCACTGAACTATACCCGTGCTCGCGGAACATGCGCAGCAGCAGCGGCTTGGACATCGCCCAGGTGATGAAGGCCCATGCCGCCTCCTTGTTTGCGGCCCCGGTCGGGATGCCCCAGCCATGCGCCGCGACATTGGGGAAACGCCCGGCCGGGCCGCCCGGCATCATGGACAATGAACAGGTCTTCGACACTTTCGTGTCGGGCTTTGCCATCTGCACCAGGAACGTCTCGTTGCTGGTCGAGTAGTTGATGGTCCCGTCCTTCTGCCCTTGCAGCACCTGGTCGTAGGTGTAAGACAGCACGCCGTCCGGCCCGTAGCTGCGCAACATCTCGCAGAAGAAATCGGCGGCGTGGACCGCCTCGGGCGAATCGAGTGTCGGGTGCAGGTCGTCCGGTGCGTGCGCGAAAACACGGCCGCCGAACCCCTGCAAGTACGGAATGAAGGTCCATCCGTAGTGGTTCTCCACCACGAAAGGCGTCGGCCCTCCCTTGGCCTTCAGCGCCTTCAGCACGGAGGCCATTTCGTCGAACGTGTCCGGCTGCTTCACCCCGGCCTGTTCGAACAGGTCGTTGCGGGAGCAGCCCGCCATGTGCACGTCGGCGATCCACGGGATTGCATGCAGCCGGCCCTGCCGGTCCCTGAATGCCGCGGTGGTGCCAGGGATGAAATCGCCCGGGTCGAAATCGGCTGGCGTCTTCGCCGGATCCTTGACGAAATCATCGAGCGGCGTGGTCCAGCCAGCGCCAACCCACCGACCGGAATAGATGAACGTGACGTTGATCACGTCGTGTGCGGCGGCGCGCGTCGACAGCTCGATGTCCATGCGCTGGTTGTAGATCGGGAAGGCCGGCGTTTCGTACACCACCTTGGCGCCGGTGGTCCGCTCGAACTCGGGGATGTAGCTCTTCAGAAACTCGGAATACGAGGTGCTCCAACAGGCAACGTTCAACGTCACACCATCAAATTTCTTCGCGCCTCCCTGTGCTGGCGCTCTGCCGGGAAGCATCAGCAAGCCAGTGCCGGCAGCCGCCCGGGTTAGCAGATCGCGGCGGCGGATTGATAAATCGGGTCGGCCCATGCTCGTCTTCTCCCTGGCGCACGGTGAAGCTTGGGCGATGGCGCCGGGGCTGACAAGCGGCAGACGGAACGAGATCGTATCATGGACAAAGATGACTCGCTGAAGCACCGGCTTGCTGAGCGGCTTGCGCGGGAGTTGGCCGATGCGGCACTCGGCCGCGAGCTGGCGTCGATCATTGCGCAGGATGCGCTGTGCTGGCAACCGCCGGAAATTGCACCGGACCGGGTTCGGGCGATCTTCGCATTCACTTTCGGCAATCGCATGCTGGCCAACGGAAATCGCACCCCAGGGCCGGTGAACGAAAAGCTCGCCGACTGTGCTGCCGCGCTGCATGCCGTCTGCGGGGCGCCGGTGTTCGCCCGATGGGAGATTGCCGAGGCGCTGGCCGGCCGCGTACCGGCGACCACAATCTTTCCAGGACGCGATGCACGCGGCGAACCGGTGTACCTTGGCACCGCAGCAGTGGTTGCGGATATTACCGCACGCATCGGCGCCCCGGCCGCGCTTGGGCCGGTGGGCGTGATCGCCTTCCGCGACCATCTGTTTCGTGCGGTGTCGACATCACGCCGGGCCGGATTCGACGCATTCGCGCCGGCCGACCTGCGCATGCCCGCCGAGTACGATCCAGGCTCGGGCCAACGCTGGTGCCGCAGTCGCATGGCTTATCTGCTGCACGACCTGATGCTGCGGTTCGCGGAACGGCGCGCGGCGATCGTAGGCGCCGGCTGGAGCTGATGCGTTCGGGAACCGCGACAGGCTTCGTCCCGCGGTTACCCTTGCGCCGCACCTGCCGCGCCGTTATAGACCCGCCCCTCGGATCGCGCGCCCGGGCCTGGAAGGGCATGCCCGGCCGCGACGCTCGCTGTTTTCTTGGCGGGCGGCAAGGCAAAGGAGAACCAAATGCCCAAGATGAAGACCAAGTCGTCGGTCAAGAAGCGATTCAAGATCACGGCGAGCGGGATGGTGAAGGCCGGCCCGGGCATGAAGCGCCACCGGCTCCGCAATCGGACGCAGAAGTCCAAGCGGTCGAACCGTCGCATGCAGACGCTGACCCCGATGGACGCGCGCACTGTCAAGCAGTGGGCGCCGTACGGATTGGATTGAGGGAGACACTGCGCCATGGCACGCGTCAAACGGGGCACCACGACTCATGCCCGTCACAAGAAGGTTCTGAAACAGTCGAAGGGGTTCGTCGGCCGCAGCTCCACGACCTATCGCGCGGCGCTCGAACGGCTGGAGAAGTCGCTGCAGTACGCCTATCGCGACCGACGCAACCGCAAGCGCGACTTCCGCGGTCTGTGGATCCAACGCATCAATGCGGCAGTGCGCGAGCACGGCATGACGTATAGCCGGTTCATTGACGGGCTGAACAAGGCGGGGATCGAGATCGACCGCAAGGTGTTGGCGGCGATCGCGTACGATGATGCGACGAGCTTTTCAGAGATCGTAAGGAAGGCGCAGGCGGCACTGGGGTAGAGAGACTCGGGACTGCACTTAGCTCACAGGAATGACCTACAGGCGTCATCAGAGCTCTCCTTTCGCTGAACTCCGACATCCGTCATAATTGGTGATTCCCGGGTGTACCGGGTGCGCGCCATGTTTGAGGATATGCCAATCGATTGCCGGTTCGGCAAGCGGCTGGCCGGTTCAGGAAGAAAGGATGCCGGGAAACCCCGCCTACACCTTCGGCCTCGCGCGCAACCAGGCGAACTACACCCCGCTGAACCCGATCACCTTCCTGGAACGGGCAGCCTATATCTACCCCGATCGGGTATCGGTAATCCATGGCTCGTGGCGGTCCACCTGGCAGGAGACCTATGCGCGCTGCCGGCGGTTGGCATCGGCACTCGCCCGACGTGGCATCGGCAGAAACGATACGGTGGCGGTCATGGCTCCGAATGTGCCGGCCATCTATGAGGCACATTTTGGCGTGCCTATGGTCGGTGCCGTACTGAACACGCTGAACACGCGGCTCGATGCCGAGACAATTGCTTTCATGTTACGCCATGGTGGGGCACGCGCGCTGATCACCGACCGGGAGTATTCTGCGACAGTCGAAAAGGCCCTGGCGCACCTTGATGAGCGCCCGCTGGTGATCGACATCGATGATCCTGCCTGCCAGGACGGCCGATTGATCGGTGAGATGACCTATGAGGCATTCCTGGACACTGGTGATCCGAATTACTCATGGGACAATCCGCCTGACGAGTGGGATGCCATTTCACTGAACTACACGTCAGGAACCACCGGCGATCCAAAAGGTGTCGTTTATCACTATCGCGGCGCCTACCTGAACGCGATAAGCAACATCGTGAACTGGGGCATGCCTCAGTTTGCGGTGTATCTCTGGACATTGCCAATGTTCCACTGCAACGGCTGGTGTTTTCCCTGGTCCATCGCCGAGCGTGCCGGAACCAATGTCTGCCTGCGCCGGGTGGAGGCGCGCGCGATGTTCGACGCAATTCGCGATTACAAGGTTACCCATATGTGCGGCGCTCCGATTGTCTATGCTACGCTGATCAATGCGCCCGACGAACTGCGACAAGGCATCGATCATAAACTGGCCGGTCAGGTGGCCGCGGCGGCGCCGCCGGCAACGGTGATCGAGGGGGCAGACAGGATCGGTATCGACCTGACCCATGTCTATGGACTGACCGAAACCTACGGCCCGGCCGCGCTGTGCGCCAAGCATCCGGAATGGGCCACGCTATCTCTGGACCGGCGCGCCGAGCGCAACGGTCGTCAGGGGGTGCGCGTGCCGATGCAAGAGGCAATGACGGTACTAGATCCGGAGACGTTGCAGCCGGTACCCCGGGACGGCGAAACCATGGGTGAGATCATGTTCCGCGGCAATGTCACGATGAAGGGATATCTGGCCAATCCTGTGTCCACGAACGCGGCTTTTGCCGGCGGCTGGTTCCGTACTGGCGACCTGGCCGTGATGCAGCCGGATGGATACGTGAAAATCCGGGACCGATCGAAGGACGTGATCATCTCTGGTGGGGAGAA
>DATIMO010000073.1:0-2562 GCA_035475215.1 Acetobacteraceae bacterium
ACGATGGACAATGGAGCGTTCCTGAGCGTCCCGCAGCTCGGCCGCGTCATTCTGGAAGATGATGTCGAGGTCGGCGCCAACAGCGCGATCGATCGTGGTTCGCTGCACGATACGCGCATTGGCGCCGGCTCGCGCCTCGACAACCTCGTGCAGATCGGGCACAACGTCCGCCTCGGCCGCGGTTGCGTTATTGTGTCGCAGGCTGGCATTTCCGGTTCCACGATCCTGGATGACCATGTCATGGTCGCTGGCCAGGCGGGTTTGACGGGCCACCTCCGGATCGGACGCCGGGCGCGGATTGGGGCGCAGGCCGGGGTGATGTCCGATGTGCCGGAAGGCGCCGATGTGGTGGGCAGCCCGGCACAGCCGGCGCGGGACTTCTTTCGCCATGTCGCCGTGCTGCGGCGGCTGGTGCGGGAGGCGAGCGCGAAGCGTTCGAAACGGGCTGCGGGGACGGAGACGGATACGGACTGATCGCCATGGATTCGCCCGCAACTGAGGCAGCATCCTCCGCCACTGGCAGCGTGGTCGATATCGCGCGGATCATGCATGCGATCCCGCATCGCTACCCATTCCTGATGATCGACCGTGTCGTCGATGTGGTGCCCAATCAATCAGCCGTGGGCATCAAGAACGTCTCAGCAAACGAGTCATTTTTCGCAGGGCATTTCCCGAACCATCCGGTGATGCCTGGCGTGCTGATCATCGAAAGCATGGCGCAGACCGCGGCGGTGCTGGTGGTAGAGACCCTGGGTCCGGATGCTGCCGGCAAAGTGGTCTATTTCATGTCCATCGAGGGCGCGAAATTTCGCCGTCCCGTCGTGCCCGGCGATCAGTTGCGGATCCATGTCAGCAAGGAACGAAATAGGGGGAATGTCTGGAAGTTCCATGCTGTGGCCCGGGTAGATGAGATCTCGGTGGCAGAAGCGACCTACGCGGCAATGATCATGGACCGTGCTGCGGCGCCCGACATCTCGCCGTAATCGTGCCAGAATCACCGCTGAAACAAGCGGTTACAGGCATATAGTCGAAATATAGGGCAACAATGATTGAGTTGGTAGCGGGGCGGTGGCGCCCTAGCCTCCAGGCTGGTTCCGCAAGAGAGACGCACCAGAATGGATGCCATGCCTGATACACTTGTCCTGCGAGCGTCGCGGACCGTCATTCATCCCACCGCAATCGTTGCGCGTGGCGCGGAGCTTGGGCGCGGCGTGCGGATCGGTCCCTACTGCACCGTCGGCGCTGACGTCGTGATCGAGGATGGCGCCGAACTGGTTTCGCATGTTGTGGTCGATGGCAACACCCGGATCGGCGAGGATGTGGTGCTCTACCCGTTCTGCACCGTCGGCATGGCGCCACAGGACCTAAAATACGCCGGCCAGCCGACACGATGCGAAATCGGCGCCCGCACCCAGGTGCGCGAGCACTGCACGATCCATCGTGGCACCGTCACCGGCAAAGGTATCACTCGGGTCGGCTCCGACTGCCTGCTGATGGCAGTCGCTCACGTCGCCCATGACTGCACTCTGGGCGACCACGTGATCGTCGCGAACAACGCGGTGATGGGTGGGCATGTCTCCATCGCCGACCATGCGGTGATCGGGGGGGCGGCGGCGATCCATCAGTTCGTGCGTATAGGTCGCGCGGCAATGATCGGTGGTGTATCCGGCGTCGAGGCTGACGTGATCCCGTTCGGCAGCGTGATCGGCAATCGGGCACGGTTGGTCGGGCTGAATGTCATCGGGTTGAAGCGGCGTGGCTTCGATAAGGCGCAGATCCAGCTGCTGCACAGTGCCTTCCGCGATCTGTTCCGCCGCGACGGGGTGTTTGCGCAGCGCCTTGCCACCGCACGCAAACGCTATGGCGGCGAGCCGCTGGTAGCGGAGGTGTTGGAGTTCATCGACGCACCCGGCCATCGCGGTCTGATCCGCGCGGAGTGAGCCGGCCGCTAGGGATTCTTGCCGGCGGCGGCCGGCTGCCCGGGCAGGTCGCCGCCGCCGCACATGCGGCAGGACGCCAGGTCTTTCTAGTCGGCCTGGAGGGCTTTGCCGATCCCACCGTCCTGGCACCCTGGCCGCACGAGGTGATCCGCATCGGCGCCGCAGGCCGAATTATTGCTGCGTTGCGTGCCAACGCATGCCACGACCTGGTGCTGATTGGTCCGGTCCGGCGGCCGTCGCTGCTCGACCTGCGTCCTGATACTGAAGGCACCCGCATCCTCGCCCGCATCGGGCGCGCTGCCTTCGCAGGCGATGACGGATTGCTGGGAGCCGTGGTGAAGGTGCTGAGCGAGGAGGGCTTCCGTGTGCTCGGTGCACACGAGGTGCTGAACGAGGCAAGTGCACGCGCTGGCCTGTTGACGCGCACCAAGCCGGACGCACTGGCCCTGGCGGATATCCGGCGCGGGATCGTCACAGCTTGCGCATTGGGCGCGGTCGATGTCGGTCAAGGTTGCGTGGTGCAGCAGGGCATCGTTCTGGCGGTTGAAGCGGCCGAAGGCACCGACGCCATGCTGGCTCGGTGCGCCGGTCTCGCACGCGAGGGCCCAGGCGGCGTGTTGGT
>DATIMO010000074.1:0-4287 GCA_035475215.1 Acetobacteraceae bacterium
CACCGTTGCTGGCGGCGACGCGCTGGCTCGGTGCTGCGTGGATGGTTTGGCTGGCCTGGAAGATCGCGACCGCTCCGCCTCCGGCCCAGGGGGGACGGCGGCGACTGCTTGGCTTTTTCGGGGCGGTCGGGTTTCAGTGGAACAATCCGAAGGCTTGGCTGATCTGTGAAGGCGCGGCCAGTACTTACATGTTTCCGGGGCGTCCGCTGGGAATGCAGTTGCTTCGTATCGCTGTGGTGTTCCTGGGCTGTGCGATGCCGTGCCTGCTGGTTTGGGCGCTGATCGGCAGCGGCACCGGCCGACTTTTACGCTCTCCGGGCCGACTGCGCGCGTTCAACATGGCGATGGCTGCGTTGCTGATCGTTTCGCTGATGCCGGTATTGCTGGAGTAACAAGGCAGACCCGTGTTACGGCACGTCGGGGTAAGGAGGGTGCGGATGAAGATTGTCAAGATTGAAGCCTTTCAGGTGCGTTGGAACACCGGAGAGAAGCGGTCACAACACAGCGCATTCGTGCGCGTTCACACGGACGAAGGGGTGTCCGGCCTCGGCGAGGCATCACCCATGCAGGGCGGCATGGCATCTCTCAGTATCATTACGCATGATATCTCACACAGGCTGATCGGTCATGATCCACTCGATCATGCCGTCCTGCTCGATACGATCCTGCATGAGCTGGTCAAACTCGGTCCTGAGGGGGCTCTGACGGGCGCCCTGGCGGCGCTGGATATCGCCATGTGGGACCTGAAGGGCAAGTTGCTCGGTCAACCGGTTTATAAGCTGATCGGCGGTGCCTGGCGGACCGCCCTGCCCCACTACGCATCGATCGGTGGTAACGGTGACCGCACGCTGGATGACGTGTTGAGGCTAGTCGAGCAGCGGCTGGCGAACAAGCCGGCGGCCATAAAAATCCGATTCGACAACAACCGCACACGGTTGGACGAGAACATTCCGGGCGATATTGCCAAGGCGCGTGCGGTGCGCAAGCTAGTCGGCGCTGGCTTCCCGTTGGCTTTCGATGCGAACAACGGCTACACGACCGGCGGCGCGATCCGGGTTGGTCGCGCATTGGAAGATTTGGACTACTGGTGGTTCGAGGAACCGGTGCAGCACTACCATCCGAAAGCGATGGGAGAGCTTGCCCGCGCACTGGACATTACTGTCGCTGCCGGCGAGCAGACGTACACCCTATCCGCGCTGGCTGATCTGATCACGGCAGGTGTGCGGATGGTGCAGCCGGATATCGTGAAGATGGGCGGGATCACCGGGCTGATGCGTTGCAACGCGTTGACGCACGCACACGGCGTGGAACTGGTGCCGCACCAGACGCAGCCGACGATCGGGCATATGGCGAATCTGCACTTCGTGGCGTCGCAGTTGCACGCGACGAAACCGGTCGAATGGAACGATCCATCAGCGCGCACGCACGCAGTGTTCGAGAACCCGCCGTGGCCGGTCGATGGGCTGTTCGCCGTAACGACCGAGCCTGGGTTGGGGCTGCGGGTGAACGAGGCGGAACTGACGAAGCGACGGGTTGAGGTGGACGGGTAGTCTGCAATTTTGCTTTGGGAAGGTCCCTCCCCTGCCCCTCCCGCAAGCGGTGGGACTTGACCACACTCTCAACCGCCCGCGACTGCAGTTCCCAGCATCAGGCCGAGCAGTACATCTGGCGCCATGACCACGGCGGCCCGTGTTCCGCTCACGTCCAAAGCCAATCGGATCGCGAACCATTCGAGCCATAGCGCCCAGCCCTGCGCGACCAGTTGGGCGGTCTGATCCAGCCAGTATGGCGCCGCCAGCGCCGCTGGCACGCTCGCTATGAACAGCAGAGCGTATTGCACGACATTACACCAGTTCCACAGCGTTATGAAGCGCGGCCAGTGACGTTCGCGTTGCAAGGCGGCAACCACGGGATATGACAGCACCGCATAACCCGCCCAGCCGATCACGAACGACAACAACTCCGGCACGACGGCATGCGCTGGATTGGTCGGACGCCCGACTTGCACCCAGCCCAGCCCAAGTACACCAAAGAACAGCGGGACACAGATCAAGGCGGCCCAGAAGCTGCGCGCGGCCACACTCATGTCGTCGCCGATGTAGCGCACACCCTCGGCCCGGCCTCGCGCCAGCAGCAGAGCGCCGTGCAATCCCGAGAACACGGACACGCCGGCGCTCATTGAAGCCCCAGGGGGCGCAACAGGCCACCAGTGCTCAGCAATCGTGGGCCGAACACCAGCACCGCGGTCCCAAGATTGACCGAAAGCACCAGCAATGCCGCGCGCAGACGCGAGATCACGAGCGCATGTCGAGCAAGGAACCAGTGCAGCCACAGAGCGTAGCCCGCCACCGCAGCGATGACGGCAGTACCGGCGAACTGTGCGGATAAGGCATTGACCAGCAGCGGATAGACCAGGAACAGCAGCACGCTGGCGAGTACGGGGATCGCCCACTGGCACCAGTTGAGAGCGGTCGCGAAGCGAAGCCATCGGGCTTCGCGCTTCCACATTCGAACGAGTTCGTAGGCCAGAACGGGTGGGGCCAACAATGCGCAGAGTGTCGCGAGAAGGTCGGACAATGCCGCCCAACCGCCACCCTGGAGCAGCATCAGCATCCCACCAACCAGCGGGAAGGCAATCAGTGGCGCCAGGCTGGTCAGAAATGCGGCAGGCGAATCACCGAATTGGCGTAACCCGTCGGCACGGCCGCGCGCCAGCAACAGGATACCCAGCAATACGCTCGCCCGGGCCGGCGGATGGCGTCGCAAGCGGCCACTCATGCCAGCAAGGCGGCCAGCGCCGCACGATAGATGCGGGCTAGCTGGTGCAACTCTACGATCGGCACGCGTTCGTCGGCCTGGTGCATCGTCGCACCGACAAGACCGAACTCGGCGACCGGGCAGTAACGGGCAATGAAGCGTGCATCGGACGTACCACCGCCGGTATCGAGTTTCGGCTCGATACCGGTTTCCTGCGCAACCGCAGCGCACAGGCGGTGCACCAAGTCGCCAGGCTCGGTGAGAAAGGCTTCGCCACTGACCGACACGTCGAGGTCGAATTGCTCCACGTGCTGCGCGAGGGTGGCGCGCAACCAGGCAGTGAGCGAAGCGCCATCGTGGCGATCGTTGAAGCGGATGTTCAGCGCGGCTCGGGCGATGGCTGGAATCACGTTAGTCGTCGAATTGCCGACGTCGACAGTGGTGAGTTGCAGGGTGGAGGGCTCAAACCACTCGGTGCCGGCGTCGAGCGGTGCGGCAATCAGGGCAGTCAAGGCGCGCACCAGCCGATGCAAGGGGTTGTCAGCGCGGTGGGGATAAGCGACATGACCCTGGATTCCGTAGACGGCGATCTTCGCATTCAGGCTACCTCGCCGGCCAATCTTGATCACGTCGCCCAGTTGCACCGGGCAGGTCGGCTCGCCGACGATGCAGAAATCCGGGATGTGCTGATTTTGCTGCATCCATTCCAGCACACGCACAGTGCCATCAACCGCGGGACCTTCCTCATCGCCGGTGATCAGCAGACTGATCGAGCCTTGGGGCGCCCGATTGGCGAGATACTGGGCTGCGGCGGCAACGAAGGCCGCGATGGCGCCTTTCATGTCGCAGGCGCCGCGACCGTGCAGCACGCCATCGTGGATGGCCCCACTGAACGGATCGTCGGTCCAGGTCGCAGCGCCGGCGGGTACCACATCCGTATGCCCGGCGAAGCAGATATGCGGCGCGGCCGATCCATGGCGGGCAAAAAGGTTCTCGATTTGGCCGAACCGCAGGCGTGTGACGGCAAATCCGAGACGACCCAGCGCCGCGGCAAGGGTCTCTTGCGCGCCGGCATCTTCCGGGGTGACGGACGGACAGCGGATCAGCGCCTGGGCGAGGCCCAGCGGATCGGCGAGGTCGGTCAATCGCGGAGCAATTCGTTGATCGAGGTTTTCGCCCTGGTCTGGGCATCGACGCGCTTGACGATGACCGCACAATAGAGCGAGGGACCGGGCGCGCCGTTGGACAAAGGCCGGCCGGGTAGCGACCCGGGTACCACCACGGAATAGGCCGGCACGCGGCCGAGATAGATTTCACCCGTGGCGCGGTCGATAACCTTGGTCGAGGCGCCGATGAAGACGCCCATCGACAGGACACTGCCGCGTTCGACCACGACGCCTTCGGCAACCTCGGAGCGGGCGCCGATGAAGCAGTCGTCCTCTATGATCACCGGATTGGCCTGCAGCGGCTCAAGCACACCGCCGATGCCGACGCCGCCGGACAGGTGGCAGTTCTTGCCGATTTGTGCGC
>DATIMO010000075.1:0-2383 GCA_035475215.1 Acetobacteraceae bacterium
ACATGAGTTTCGTTAGAAACGAAGAATTCCCGCTTTCGCGTGAATGACAAGTTATGGGCTGCGCGGCGCTGGAGCGGAGTCTGGCGGTGATGCGGTTGGAGGGCGGGCGCTCTCACCGCGCGCGCATGGCCTGGCCCAGCCTGTGCTGGAAACAGAGCGGTGGACAGAGCCGCACCTGGCAGGCGCAATCAGGCTTGAATAGCCTTTCTGCTTCCGCCAGATTGGTCGAATGAGGCGAGCAAGCATCACCGAGGCCAAAAACAACCTGAGCGCCTTGATCGACAGCCTCAAGGGTGGTTCCCCGGTGCTGATCGTTGATCGGGGGCGTCCCGTTGCGCGGCTGGAAGCGGTGACTGGTGACCACGGGGTGCCAGACGGGAGGCTGTCGCGGCTCGTTCGCAGCGGGCTTGTGCGACCGCGCCGCGCCCGACCACTCCAGGCGCTGCTCAGCAGCCAACCGCCGCGCATGAGTGCCGGTGCATCGGCGGTCGATGCCCTTATTGAAGAGCGTCGCGAGGGACCGTGAAATTTTGGGATGCTTCGGCGATCGTGCCGTTGCTGGTTGCCGAACCCACCACACAGCGCATTCAGTCGCTCGCCCGCCGTGATCCGGACATGCTTGTCTGGTGGGCGTCGGACGTGGAATGCGTTTCAGCTCTGGCGCGCCTTCAGCGCGCCGCTGCGCTGGATGCGAAAGGGATCGCGCTTGCATCCAACCGACTGAAACAACTTGCCAATGGGTGGCACGAGGTTGAACCGAGCGCAATCGTCCGCGAGAGTGCGGAGCGATTTCTTCGCGTTCACCTGCTGCGAGCAGCAGCCGCGTTACAGCTTGCGGCGGCTTTCATAGCGGCGGAAGGTCGCCCTGCTTCGCTCCCGATCGTCACACTCGACGAGCGTCTCGCCGAGGCGGCGCGCAAGGAGGGCTTCGATCTGGTCGATGTTGCTGAGGGTTGATGAAGTGGCCTGGCGGCCGAAGCCTTCGCCGGTGTCCTGGTGCTACGAAGAGTAGTCGCGGACGGCCGGCCCCCGGGATCCAGCCCGAGGACATGCGTTGCCGGGCATGACAGCCCGCGCGGGCAGGGGGGCGTGGGTGTCTGCTGGTTGTTTGCTGTTGTCGCCTTGGCGGGATGCAGTGTGGTGCCGCGCCAGGCGGGGCCGGATAGTGCGGCGCGGGTCGCGACGGTGTATGTGATCGATCGTGGCTGGCACACGGATATCGGCGTCGCGACGCGCGATGTGCGGGGGCCGTTGACGGCAGTCGAGCGCGATTTTCCCGGCGCCCGGTATCTGGCGTTTGGCTTTGGCGATCGCGCGTATCTGCTGTCGCCAGACCGGTCGCTGTTGCAGATGCTCGAGGCGCTGTGGCCGGGTCCCGGGGCGATGCTGGTCACCGCATTGCGGGCGACGCCGGCGGAGGCGTTCGGGGCTTCGAATGTCGTGGCACTTGGTGTGTCCGCGGCCGGGATCGAGCGTCTGGTTGATTTCATATGGCAGGACATGGACAGGACTGAGGCGGGTGCACCGTTGCGCATTGCCGACGGTCCCTATCCAGGGAGCGCATATTATGCGTCGGTGCGGCGATACGATGCGATCTTTACGTGCAACACCTGGACGGCCGAGGCGCTGGAAGTTGCCGGCCTGCAGGTGGGAACGTATGGCGTGCAGCTTGCCGGTCAGGTGATGGACATGGTACGGGCATTACAACGGCCGACCGAAGTGGGCGAAGCGTTCGAACCGCGCGCTGCCGGGGAATGATGCGGCGACAAGCAGCGGCACCGCTCATGGGGGGCAGGGCGGCGGCAATCCGTTGGTGCAGACCACGTTGGTTCCTGGTGGCACGACGACCGTATTCGGTGCCGGTGGCGGCGGATTGCTGCTGCTGAAACTGAGGCAGCCAGCAAGGGCGAGCGGGATCAGCAAGATCAACAGGCGCATGTGGCGGCTCCTCGGACGGCCGGGAAAGGCGTAACAGTAACATGCCGCGAACAGTTGGCCAAATCGGGATCCTTATAGGCGAGGTTGGGTTTGCACACGGGATCCGTGACGTGCTTGCGTTCGTTGTGGTCGGCCCCTCCCCATCGATCCGCTTCGCGGCTCGATCCTCCCACAAGGGGAGGGGGGTCAAAGCTGCTGCCCCTCTTACAGGGGATGTGGGGTTTCGATGGGAATGAGATATGTTTCGTCGGATTAGGACGGCGGGCGAAGAGGTGACGATCTTTTTGGATGATCAGCCGGTGCGCGCGGCGGCGGGTGACAGTGTTGCAGCGGCGTTGCTGGCGGCCGGTGTGGTGGCGTTCCGTGTGTCGGCGGTTAGTGGCGAAGCGCGAGCGCCGTATTGCATGATTGGCAATTGCTTCGAGTGTCTGACCGAGATCGACGG
>DATIMO010000076.1:0-5223 GCA_035475215.1 Acetobacteraceae bacterium
CCGATGACGATCGATGGCGTCAGCGGGGTGCGTTTCGCGGTCTGGGCGCCGAACGCCCGGGCGGTATCGGTGGTGGGCGATTTCAATTCGTGGGACACGCGGCGGCATCCGATGCGGGTGCGCCATGGGGCCGGCGTGTGGGAATTGTTCGTGCCGCGCATCGGGCCGGGCATGAGCTACAAATACGCGATCGTGGGTCCGGATGGCACGAAGCTGCCGCTGAAGGCGGACCCGCTGGCGCGCGCGACGGAAGCGCCACCGGCCACGGCATCCATTGTGGGTGACTGTCTGCCATTTGCATGGCGGGACGACGCGTGGATGGGATCGCGTGCGGAACGGCAGCACGTCGATGCGCCGATCTCGATCTACGAAGTGCATGCCGGTTCCTGGCTGCGCCCGGATGCCGGCGATCCAAGCCGGTTTCCGTGCTGGGACGATCTGAGCGAGCGGCTGGTTCCGTATGTGCAGGACATGGGGTTCACCCATGTGGAACTGATGCCGGTCGCGGAGCACCCGTTCACCGGTTCCTGGGGATACCAGCCGCTGGGGTTGTTCGCGCCGAGCGGTCGATATGGTCCGCCGGAGGGGTTCGCCCGGTTCGTCGATGCGTGCCATCGGGCCGGAATCGGGGTGATCATCGACTGGGTGCCGGCGCATTTCCCGACGGATGAATGGGGACTGGCGCGGTTCGATGGCACGGCGCTGTATGAGCATCAGGACCCGCGCGAGGGCTATCATCAGGACTGGAACACTTACATCTACAATCTGGGCCGGCGGGAGGTTTCAGGGATATTGCTGGCGAGTGCGGTGTACTGGCTGGAGCATTTCCATGTGGATGGGTTGCGCGTCGATGCGGTGGCATCGATGCTGTACCGCGATTACAGCCGCGCCGCCGGGCAGTGGGTTCCGAACGTTTACGGCGGGCGCGAGAATCTGGAATCGATCGACTTCCTGAAACATCTGAACAGCGTGGTGCCGGAGCGCTGCCCGGGCGCGATGACGATCGCCGAAGAATCGACCGCCTGGCCGGGGGTTACGCGCGCCGTTTCAGACGGCGGGCTAGGATTCAATTACAAGTGGAACATGGGGTGGATGCACGACACGCTGCGCTACATGGAGGAAGAGCCGGTCTATCGGAAGTGGCACCACAACGACTTCACGTTTGGCCTGCTGTATGCGTTTTCCGAGCGCTTCGTGCTGCCGCTGAGCCATGACGAGGTGGTGCACGGCAAGGGCTCGCTGATCAACAAGATGCCGGGGGATCATTGGCAGAAATTCGCCAACCTCCGGGCGTATTTCGGTTTCATGTGGAATCACCCCGGCAAGAAGCTGCTGTTCATGGGCGACGAGATCGCGCAGTGGCGGGAATGGAGCCATGACCGGGAGATCGACTGGGCGCTGCTGGACGACCCGGCGCATCGCGGCATCCACCGGCTGGTGCGTGACCTGAACCGCGTGTACGCCGAGGAACGCGCGCTGCACGAATACGACGCGCACCCGGCAGGATTCCGCTGGGTGATCGGCGGCGATGCGGACAACTCGGTGTTCGCGTTCCTGCGGTTCGGGGCCGGCGAGGTGCCGCCGATCCTGGTGGTTTGCAACATGACTCCTGTGCCGCGGCCGGGTTATCGAATCGGCGTGCCCTTGGCCGGCTGGTGGCGCGAGCGGCTGAACACCGACTCCGCGTGGTACGGCGGGTCGGATATGGGCAATGCCGGCGGCGCTTCCGCCGCGCCCGTTGCGATGCACAACGAGGAACAGTCGCTGGAGCTGCTGCTGCCGCCACTGACCACGGTGCTGTTCCGGGCCGGCGGCTGACGCCTGGTGCGACGTTTCGCCGACGCGCTGCTGCCCGGGCGGCCATACCCGCTGGGGGCGATGTGGGACGGCCTCGGGGTGAATTTCGCGGTGTTCTCGGCGCACGCCGAGCGGATGGATCTGTGCCTGTTCGATGCGGCCGGACAGCGCCAGGTGGCGCGGCTGGTGATGCCGGAGTTCACCGATCAGATCTGGCATGGTTACCTGCCGGACGCGGGGCCGGGGACGGTGTACGGCTACCGCGCGCTGGGGCCCTATCGCCCGCATGACGGGCACCGTTTCAATCCGCACAAGCTGCTGCTGGATCCATATGCCCGCGGGCTGATGGGCACAATCGACTGGTCGGACGTGCTGCTGGGCTACCGTCCGGCATCACGACGGATTGATCTTTCATTCGACCGACGTGACAGCGCCCCGCGCATGGTGAAGGGGGTGGTGACGGATGATGCATTTGCCTGGGGCGATGATCGGCCCCCTGCGGTGCCATGGTCCGACACGGTGATCTATGAGGCGCATGTGAAGGGCCTGACCGTGCTGCGCCAGGACATCCCGGCCGGTGTGCGCGGCAAGTTCGCGGCATTGGGGCACAAGCCGGTGATCGATCACCTGCGGCGGCTGGGGATCACAGCGATCGAGCTACTGCCGGTGCAGGCGTTCGTTCAGGACCGGCACCTGCAAGCCAGGGGGCTGCGCAATTACTGGGGATATAACACGCTTGGCTTTTTTGCCCCTGAACCGGCGTATCTGACGGATGGGTCGGGGCACGAACTGCGCGCCGCGATCCGGCGGCTGCACGCGGCCGGGATCGAGGTGATCCTCGATGTGGTCTATAATCACACGGCGGAAGGCGGCGAAGACGGACCGACATTGTCGTTCCGCGGATTGGATAACCTCAGCTATTACCGGTTGACGCATGGCAATCTGCGGCACTCGGTCAATGACACCGGCTGCGGCAACACGGTGAACCTGTCGCATCCGCGCGTGCTGCAGATGGTGCTGGATTCGTTGCGGTACTGGGTGCAGTCGTATCATGTGGATGGATTCCGCTTCGACCTGTCCACGACGCTTGGACGCGAGGCGCATGGCTTCGACGCCGGAGCCGGCTTTTTTGATGCGGTTGGTCAGGACCCCTTGCTGTCGCGGGTGAAGCTGATCGCCGAGCCGTGGGATATCGGTCCCGGCGGATATCAGGTCGGACGGCATCCGCCGGGCTGGGCGGAATGGAACGATCGGTTTCGCGATGGCGTGCGTCGTTTCTGGCGCGGCGATCCGGGGCAGCGGCCGGATTTCGCGGCGCGGTTGGCAGGCTCGGCGGATCTGTTCGGGCGCGAAGGTCGGCGGCCGTGGGCGAGCCTCAATTTCGCAGCATGCCACGATGGTTTCACTCTGGCGGATCTGGTCAGTTACGAACAGAAGCACAACGAAGCGAACGGGGAGCACAACCACGACGGATCGCCCGCCAACTGGTCCGCCAATTGGGGCGTCGAAGGCCCGACCGATGATCCGGAAATCCGTGTGGTGCGTGATCGGGTTCGCCGCGCCATGCTGGCCACCGTGTTCTTCGCCGAAGGCACACCGATGCTGCTCGCTGGGGACGAGATCGGGCGCACGCAGCAGGGGAACAACAATCCCTATTGCCAGGACAACGAGATTTCCTGGCTGGACTGGAAACTGACGGAAGCCGCGGAGAAATTTGCCAGTTTCGCATCCCGGCTGATCGCGCTGCGGCGCGCCCACCCCGCATTGCGCAGCCCGCGTTTCCTGTACGGCCGGCATGAGCTGGCGCCAGGCGTGCTGGACATTGCCTGGTTTGATGAACGCGGTGAGGTGATTCCGGCGGAGGCCTGGAATGATCCGATGGAACGGACATTGGTGCTTCGTCGGGCGGTTCGGCTGCCCGATGGAAGCCTGCCGATGCTGACGCTGCTGCTGAACCCGACGGAGGCGGATCGCACGTTCGCGTTGCCTCCGCCGCATGTGCCGACGCGATTGCTGATCGATACTGCCGCGCCGGAGGGGCCGGAGCGGACGCTGGACGTTGGTGCACAGGTGACGGTGGAGGCGCGAAGTGCGGTGCTGGTTGTTTCGGATGGGGAGACCCTCACCCCCTAGCGGGAGAGGTGAATTGACGCGGCGCTGTCAGGCACTATGAACGGGTTAGGACTTCAGGAATCCATGCCCTATCCGACCCGCCGCAGTCTGCTTGCCGACCCACGACCAGATCGAGGCGATGACATCTCGGTGGATACCCGCAAGCTGTGCGTGTTCGACCCGGTCACCGAGCGGCTGATCGCATGACCTTTCCGGTTTATCCTGGCGCCCGGCGCCAGCCGGGCGATCACCAGGCAATGCCTGGTGGTAAATGCTGGATCGCGATGAGGCAGCCTGCCAACAATCATGGAGTGACACATGCGCCGGAACCGCTTTCGCGAACTGCTCGATGCGGGGCAGCCGACCCTCGGGACGCATCTGCTGTCGGGTTGGCCGACACTGGTCGAACTGATTGGCCACACGGGCGTCTACGATTATGTCGAGTTCACCGCCGAATACGCGCCGTTCGACCTGCACGCCCTGGACAATCTGGGCCGCGCGCTGGAAGTCGCGAATCTGGCCGGCATGATGAAGATCGAGCAGACGCAGTGGACGCATCAGGCGATGCGGGCGATCGGATCGGGGTTCCAAAGCGTGCTGTTCGCCGATGTCCGAACGGTTAATGATGCGGTTGCCTGCGTGCGTGCGGTACGCGCCGAGGCGCCGGGGTCCGGCGGGCTGCATGGCGTCGGCATGCGCCGGGATGTTGGCGTGGTGCAGGAGGGCGGCACGCCGGCCTTTGTGAAGGCGCTGGATCAGGTCGTGGTCGTGCTGATGATAGAAAAGCGCCAGTGCGTGGACGATCTGGACGCCATACTTTCAACCAGGGGCATCGATATGGTGCAGTTCGGTCCTGCCGATTATGCCATGAGCATCGGGCTTGCAGGCCAATGGACCCATCCTGATGTGCTGAAAGCCGAGCGGCTTACGATCGAAACGGCGCTGAAGAAGGGCATCCACCCGCGCGTGGAGATCGGCGATCCGTCGCAGGCGGCACCGTATCAGGAAATGGGGGTGAAGCATTTCTGCCTGGGCTGGGATGTCGATATCCTGCACGGCTGGTGGCGGACGAATGGCGAGCGGACCCGTGAACTGCTTGGGGGTGGTCAGCGCTAACGCGTGATCGCTTGAGGCGGACCCGTCAGAAAGCGTGAATCACGCGCTCAAACAAAGAGAGGCTAGCCCGCATTTCTCACCGTATCGTGCAACGTAATGGCAACTGCAATAATATCGCATAGACCAAACACTGACCCCGCTCAGTCAGCAGCTTCGCGGTGATCTTGGCACGTGCGGCATTCCCGCCGCACCGGGGCG
>DATIMO010000077.1:0-2364 GCA_035475215.1 Acetobacteraceae bacterium
CGGGCCACGCCGTGGGCGCTGAACACGGTCATTGACCCCGCCGGGATTTCCGCCAGTTCATCGACGAAGACCGCACCGCGCGTGCGCAGATCTTCCACCACGTGCCGGTTGTGCACGATTTCGTGACGCACGTAGATCGGCGGGCCGAATTTCTTGAGCGCCCGTTCAACGATTTCGATGGCCCGTTCGACACCCGCGCAGAACCCGCGCGGCTGGGCCAGAACCACGCGCCGCATGCATTATCCTCCAGCCCCGAAAAACCGACTTGCCCGATCGGATATCCTCAAACGATATGTCACGGGCTGATTGGTTCGGCAATGCTATGATGCCGAATGGTTGAATGCCGCGCCGACGCACGCGCCCGCAGCAGGCGCGCTGGTGGAGCCGGCAGATAGGCAAGAAACCAGCCCTGCGCCGACGGCTTGCACGTGGGGTTCAGCGTGTCAGGTTGCTGTGGCTTCCTTGCAACAGAGCAACCGCCGCGTATGCTGGCGCGCGGCAAGCAGGCTGGCTGCACCCGATATGCGCCTGCTAGCCCGCACAACTTGGGCCGGCGTGCAGAAATGGGGCCCACAGAAATGGGGATTGGCGACCGGTGGGTTCGGGCAGCATGAGTTTGGTCTTGGGGGGGATCGATTTATCGGCCGCCTTGGTCCGCAGCGCCGGCGTGGTTGAGGCGGCGTTGGACGCGTTGCTGCCGCGGCCCGAGGGGCCCGAGGCTCGGCTCGCTGAGGCGATGCGCTACGCTGCACTGGGCGGTGGCAAGCGCCTGCGCGCTTTCCTGGCCATGCAAAGTGCCAACCTGTTCGCGGTGTCGGAAACCTCGGCGGCCAGGGTCGCCGCCGCCATCGAGATGCTGCACGCCTATTCCCTGGCGCATGACGATCTGCCGGCGATGGACGATGACGACCTGCGGCGTGGCAAACCCTCCGCCCATCGCGCGTTCGACGAGGCCACCGCGATTCTTGCCGGGGACGCCTTGCAGGCCCGCGCGTTCGAGTTGTTGGCGGAGCCGGATACGCATTCGGACCCGCAGGCACGTTGCGAACTGGCCATGGCCTTCGGCGCCGCGGTCGGTGCGCGCGGCATGGTGGGCGGGCAGATGATCGACATGGTGACCGAGGGATGGACGCTGGACCTGCCGCAGGTGACCCGGCTGCAAGCCCTCAAGACCGGGCGTCTGATCCAGTTCAGCGCCGAATCGGGTGCCATCATGGGCCGTGCGCCAATGTCCCAGCGCCATCTCCTGGCTGCCTACGGCCGTGAGTTGGGGGCTGCCTTCCAGATCGCCGATGACCTGCTGGACGCCGAAGGCTCTACGCAGGAAACTGGCAAGACCGCCGGCAAGGATGCCGCTGCCGGGAAGGCCACCATGGTGGCGGTTCTCGGACCCGAGCGGGCCCGTGCCCAGGCTGAGTTGCTCGCCGGCCAGGCGGCCGGGCATCTTGAAAGCTTTGGTGAGCGAGCCAGACTGTTGCGTGCGCTTGCCGTTCACGTCGTTTCGCGTCGGAGCTGAACAGCATGAGCCCTGCCAAAACGCCGCTCCTGGACCGCGTCCGCACCCCTGACGATCTGCGCAACTTCTCGCCCGAGCAGTTGCGTCAGCTTGCCGATGAGCTGCGCGCCGAGACCATCGATGCCGTGTCCGTTACCGGTGGACACCTCGGCTCGGCCCTAGGTGTCGTGGAGCTGACCGTAGCGCTGCATGCGGTGTTCGACACCCCCCGTGACCGGCTGCTCTGGGATGTGGGCCATCAGGCCTATCCCCACAAGATTTTGACCGGACGACGTGACCGCATCCGCACCCTGCGCCAGGGTAACGGCCTGTCCGGCTTCACCCGGCGAGCCGAGAGCGAGTACGACCCGTTCGGCGCCGCCCATTCCTCGACGTCCATTTCCGCCGGACTGGGCATGGCTGTGGCGCGGGACCTGCGCACCGCGCGGGGCGAGCGCGACGACCGCAACGTCATCTGCGTCATCGGGGACGGGGCAATGAGCGCCGGTATGGCCTATGAGGCCATGAACAACGCCGGCGACCGCGGCTCTCGCCTGATTGTCGTGCTGAATGACAATGACATGTCCATTGCCCCGCCCGTGGGTGCGATGAGCGCCTATCTGTCGCGGCTGATGTCCTCGCGCAGCTTCCTGAGCCTGCGCGACCTGGGCATCAAGATGGCCAAACGCTTCCCGCGCGGCATCGAGCGCACTGCCCGCCGCGCCGAGGAATACGCCCGCGGCATCCTGACCGGCGGCACACTGTTCGAGGAGTTGGGCTTCTACTATCTCGGGCCGATCGATGGTCATAACCTGGACCACCTGCTGCCGGTGCTGCGTAACGTCCGCGAGGCGGACGAGCAGGGACCG
>DATIMO010000078.1:0-2842 GCA_035475215.1 Acetobacteraceae bacterium
ACCTGTGACGACATGTTCTCGCCGATGGGGCCGTGGGCCGCCCGTTTTCCTTCCGAGGTCAGTTGGTACAGCTGGATGGCTGCGCCGGTCGCGTTATAAAGCGACACGTGGATCGGTGCTGCGCCGATGCGAGGCCTCAACTCCTGCTCGCGTGAACAGGCGGCGACCGCGCCCGGCGCATCATCGCCGTCTGCTCGGAAGATGACATCGTCGGCCTTGCCATCCGCTCTGAGCGACAGCCGGAACTCCGCAAACCCGTTGGCGAATTTGACGCCATAAAAGTCGTAGCCACCGGGCCCAACGCCGCGGAAGAAGATCGACTCCACCGCACCCAATACCTCGAAGATCGCTTGCATCTCGGAAGCATGCTGGCGAATTTTCGTCGCCAGCGGTGCACTCATCCGATCATAGTTGGGCGCGCCGCGCCGCAGATCATCGATTCCCTGCAGGACGGTCTCCTTACTGCCGGGCAGCGGGGCTTGATCCCTGAATCGATCGGGGACCTCGGCAATTCGCCGCGAAAACGTCTCTTCGATCGCTTTCGCCCTGGCGATGTCGACCTGCGGCGCGAGCCGGGCGCCAGACAGCGGATCCTGCAGCAACAATTGCTTCACCTTTGCCTGGTCATCGCGCAGGAAAATAACGAACTCGTCATGACCGCCGAAAAAGGCATCCGGGCCGTGCGCCTTCACCGCAAATTTCGCTCGTCCGGTCTCCTGGATCTGGAGTCGTTCACCGTCACGGGTGACCGACAGCACGCGGCCCGGTGTCAACTGGTACCAACCGACATAAGAATCGAGCGTTTGCGCTTCGGCCATACCCTGCGGCGGCAGCTCGGCGATCCGTGCGGCGCGCAAATCTTGCCCGTCCCGGCTCACCAACAGTTCGGATGCTTGTGGGTCGCTGCTGACGGCCAGAGTGATCCGGCCTGCTGCTGCCGGATAGGCATAGGTCCCATCGGCGGCCGCCGCCAAGCGGATTTTGCGTTGCCCGCTCATCTGTCCGAATAGATCGTCGCCGTCGCGGAAAATGGTGAAGATCGAGGCCCGGCCCAGGGAGTAAAATGAGACGCGCTGGGGCATGTGCTCCGTCGTCACGGCTTCCGCACCGTCACTGGCCGGCGGCAATGGTCGTTGCGTGGTGTAGTTGATGCTTCCAGCAGAAACTACGACCAGCGGCAGGACGGCTGCGGCCGTCCAGATGCGTTTGCGCCAGCCGAGCTTCGCAGGCGCCGCCGTTGCCGCCAGGATGCGCTCCAGGCGCGCACGTACGGTGCACGACCGCGCCATTTCCAATCCGAGCGGCGCCTGGCTGCGATGCTGCACAAATTCGAGCAGAATTGCGGCGTAGGATAACCGGTCATCCAGAACCTCAAGCGCCCTTGCGTCACTGATGATTTCGGCCAGTTCGGCTAACCGGATCAGCTGCCACCAGGCGAAAGGACTGAACCAGAACACTGCACGATTGACCGAGGCCAGCAGCAGGACATAAAAATCACGGTTGGCGACGTGGGCACCCTCGTGGGCGAGCACGGCCCGGCGCTTCAGCACATCCCAGTCGGTGCATTGCGGCGGCAGCAGGATGGTGGATCCAAAGGTGACGGGACCTGCGATCACGTTGCTGACGCGCACGCTCCAGTCGGCTGTCCAGGGCGCAGTCATCGGCCGTGCGGCGCGGGTCAGACGCCACGTCAAATAGAACCCAACGGAAAGTCGCAGAAGCAAAATGCCGGCGACAAAGCCATAGATTGCCGTCGCAACCGCCAGCCAATTTACGGAAGCGTGGCTCGTACCGGTGGTCGCGGCAGGCACGTCGGAATCCGCTGGCAGCGCCGGACCCGGCGGCTGCAGCGACGGTGCGGTCAGGTTGCCGGTGGGCCACAGGGTTTCCGCAGCCGGCGCCGGCAAGGCGTCCACGGCGATGCTGACCGTGGTCCAATGCATCAACAGCGGCATCGCCAGCGATGCCACCAGCACCATGATCCAGGCCGTCATATGCACGTGCGGATTTCGCACGCGAAAAAAGCTCAAACCGATCCACACGACGCTTCCGAGAACGAGGCAGCGAAGCGCCGACTCCGCCAGAATCGCCAGCATCATTTCTTGCCTCCCTTCGCCTTGGCCTTCGCAACCTGGTCGGCCAGTACGCGCAACTGCCGCTGATCGAGCATGGCCGTATCCACCATGCCGACCAGTACCTCCTCGACGGACCCGTTGCAGAACCAGTCGACGATGCGCTGGACTGCTTTGGCCGCAACCCGTCCGCGCGGCTCGGCCGCGTGGTAGACGTAAGTTCGCCCATCCACCGTGTGGGTGGTGTAGCCCTTGTCTTCCAGCCGTCGCAGCACGGTCCGGACGGTCGATTCCTTAAGCGGACGCGACAGACTTTCACGCACGGCTTCGGCGGTTACCGGGGCGTTGGCCCAAACCAGTTGCATCACCTCGCGCTCGAGATCGCCTAGTTCGGGCAGGCTGTCGTCCATGGGGGCTACCTTGTGATCTCGGGTCGTTTGAATGCTACAGACCGTCGCACACGACGCCGGGCGCCGCAACGGCAATTCTGGCTGGAATGGCAGGGAGCTGATGGCGAAGCTATGGGTCGGCGGAGGCGTCGGGGCCGAGGCTTTTTGGCTGCCGATATCAATCCAACAGCCGTCCACGCTTAGGCGGTGTCGGGATGCACGCTAGCGCGATTAACGAGCGGGATCACGCCAGCAGGGCGATTCTACCCGTTCAAGAGAGAACGGTGCGAAGGGCAGTTTCTGTCAAATGTCACTTCGTGGTACGGCAGCTGCCGGCACGAAGCTGCCGCTCCGGGATGTCCGCTACACAGCCGCTATCTG
>DATIMO010000079.1:0-10208 GCA_035475215.1 Acetobacteraceae bacterium
GATTTCATAACACTCCTGTCGCCCGGCATTGCTATCAGCGGTGACACGCCCAGGCTGAACCTGAAACTGAACTACAACCCGATTTTCCGCCTTTACGCCCGCACCCCGCATCAGGACAGCGTCGGGCAGCAACTACTCGCGGTCGGTGACGCAATTTTGATACCGGATACGTTGTTCGTGAAAGCGCACGCTTTCGCCGACGAGGTGCCGACCGGCGGCGGATTCGGTGGCCTGAACTTCGGCTCGCCCTCAGTGGGAACAACAGGTTTCAGTGGCGGAGCGCTCAGTGTCAACAAGGGTAACCTGACACAGACCGAAAGCAGCCAACTGTTCCCCTATCTGCTGCGCCGGTTCGGCGACATCGGCACCGGCAAGCTGGGGATCAACCTGACGCAGAGCTACGCCAGCCAGACCAGCGGGTCGTTGCTCAGTTCGCCGAATGGCCCGGCGACCCATATTTTCACTGGGGAGGCGATCGGCCAATTCCTGACCGGACCGGCATTCGGGCGGACGATCGACCTGCTGACCCTGGATGCGGCGCAATCAACGGGCACCGGCATACAGGACGGCGCCACCCGTGCCATCATCGAGAACCGTATCGGCTACGTCGTTACCCGGCAGGTTCTGGTGTTCGGCGAATTCGGGGCCGAGCATATCCACTTCCCCCACTCCAATCCGCCGGTAAAGATCGATGACGGCGTCTGGGGACTCGGTACCACGCTGACCCCGAACGCCGACAGCGAGATTACTGTGGTGTATGGCCACCGCGATGGCATCACTTCATTCCAGGGCCTGGCCCGCTATTCTGTCACCGCGCGCACCATACTTACCGCCAGATACACCACGGGTCTGACCACGGATCTTCAGCAGATCGAGAACGAACTATCGCAGACCGGCGTGAACCCGGAAGGAAACCCCGTCAACCTTCAGACCGGAGCACCCGTCTCGATCATCAATTCGCTCACCGGCATCAACAACAATCTTTTCCGCAATCATTCGCTGGTCGCGACCGCAACAACGCTTCTGGATCGCAACAGCATCTCGCTCAGCATCCAGCACCAGAACAGGGAGGCGGTCGGCAGTGCGCCCGGTCAGGCCCCAGCGGTCAACGACGTCAGCACCACGGGAACGGTGACCTGGCGGCATGAGGTTAGCGAGCGGGCCTCGCTGACCAGCAGCCTGAGTTACGGCACCCGCACCTTGTTGAGCTCGCCTCAGCAGGACGAGCGGTTTTTTGGCGGCAGCGCAATCTTTCGCTATCAATTCTCAGATAAGCTCAGCGGCTCGGTGGCGTACCACCTGATCGACCGTCACTCCAACGTGCCCGGCGTTTCGATGTATAACAACCTCGTCCTCGTCGGCATCACCCGGACCTTTTGACTGCACCGTGTACGAAAACTTCTATCGCCTGAGCGGCATCCCGTTCCAGCTCACGCCCGACAGCCGCTTTTTCTTCGGCAGCTCGAGCCACAATCGCGCCATATCGCATCTGGTCTATGGGCTGGACCAGCAGGAAGGCTTCATCGTCATCACTGGAGAGGTCGGGGCCGGCAAGACCACCCTGGTCGAACAGCTCTGGGCACAGCTCGATCGGCGGACCTATGTACTTGGCCGCGTCGTCACCACCCAGGTTTCGGGGGACGACCTGCTGCGGCTGACCGTAACCAGTTTCGGGATCGAGGATGGCGGAGCCGACAAGGCCACGCTGCTGCGGCGCTTCGAGAAGATGGTTCGCGAACAGCGGACAGCCGGGCGCCGCTGCCTGCTGGTTGTCGATGAAGTGCAGAACCTGTCCGTCGCTGCGCTCGAGGAACTGCGCATGCTGTCCAACATCACCCTGGACGGCCGCGCCTCGGTGCAAACCATCCTGCTGGGGCAACCGCAATTCCGTCCGATGCTGGCGAGCCGCGATCTGGAACAGCTCCGTCAACGCGTGCTCGCGTCCTATCATCTTGGTCCGCTGACCGAGCCTGAGACCCGGTCCTACATCGAGCATCGGCTGCACATGGTCGGCTGGGTCGATGACCCGCACTGGGACGAAGGCGCATTCAGCCACGTGTTTCGCCATACCGGCGGGATTCCCCGTCGCATCAACACGCTTTGTACGCGTATCCTGCTGTATGGTGCCCTGGAAGAGGCACACGAGATCAGCGGCGAAATCGTCGAAGTTATCGCCACGGAGTTGGAACGGGACCTCGGCTCCGGCGGTGTCACCCTGCAACCGGGCGTTGGCCGCCTGCAGGTCAACGGGGCCGGAGCAGACGGTCTGCTTCGCCGGATCTCGGCACTGGAGCAGGGAGTGGCCCGCCAGGACCGCATCTTCCGCCGGCTGATCGATCTGCTCGGCGGCTATCAGGTGCCGCTCTCATGATGGATGGCCCCGTCGGGAACACTCCTGCCGTCAATGCCATGACTGTCGACGTCGAAGATTATTTCCAAGTCCAGGCTTTCGCCCATTGCATCCCGCGGGATAACTGGGACGGCATCGCGCGACGGGTGGAAGCCAACGTCGATCGCATTCTGAGCCAGTTCGATGATGCCGGGGTGCGGGCGACCTTTTTTACGCTGGGATGGATTGCTGAGCGCCACCCGGCCATGATCCGCCGCATTGTTGCCGGCGGCCATGAACTCGCCAGCCACGGTTGGGACCACACCAGGGCCGACTCCCAGGATCCTGCCGCATTTCGCGCCGATGTCGGCCGCACGCGCCGCGTCTTGCAGGATATTGGCGGGGTGGAGGTCGTCGGCTACCGCGCCGCAACGTTTTCGATCGGGGCCCGCAACCTGTGGGCGTTTCCGGTGCTCGAAGGCGAAGGCTATCGCTACAGCTCCAGCATCAATCCGGTCCGCCACGATCTGTATGGTCAGATGCGGGATGCGCCCCGCACGCCGTTTCGCCCGGACGGCGGTGGGCTGTGGGAAATCCCGATGACGACAGTGCGCGCCGGACGGCGCAACCTGCCCTGTTCGGGCGGCGGATATTTCCGATTGCTGCCTTACCCGGTGTTCCGTTACGGGCTGCGCCACGTCAACCGGACCGAAAACCGGCCGGCCGTGTTCTATTTCCACCCGTGGGAGATCGATCCCGGGCAGCCACGCGTACCGCGCTGCGGCTGGCGGTCGCGGCTGCGGCATTACGTCAACCTGCACCGCATGGCCGGGCGGCTCGATTGTCTTCTGCGCGACTTTGACTGGGACCGCATGGACAAAGCGTTCGCCAGCCTGCTCGACGCGCCGGCGCTGTCACCGGGTGCTGCTGCGCATCACCAGCACGATGCAATGCCTGCCTGACCGCTCCTTGCGATGACCGTGACCCTCCGCCCGCTCCAACCCGCCGATGCGCCTGCCTGGGACGGCTTCGTGCAGGCTCATCCGGACGGCACGTTCTTTCATCGCGCCGCCTGGGCCGACGTGATCAGCCGCGCCTTCGGCCACGCGACGCACTACACTGTGGCGGAGCAGGACGGCGCGATTACCGGCGTGCTGCCCATCGTCCACGTCCGCACGCGGCTGTTCGGCAATGCCCTTATCTCGGTTCCATTCTGCGTCTATGGCGGCCCCTTGGCCGCGGATGCCGATACGGCCGCCGCGCTGGAAGACCATGCCGAGACACTTATGCGCCGGACCGGCGTGGGTGTCGTGGAATTCCGCTACCGCGACCGTGTGGATAGCGACTGGATCGAGCGGCCTGAGCTGTACGTCACGTTCCGAAAGCCGATCAGCGCAGACGACGACAGCAACATGAAAATGATTCCTCGCAAGCAACGGGCCATGGTGCGCAAGGGAATCCAGAACGGATTGGTCTCCGTGGTCGGCCATGAGGTTGATGTGCTGCACCGGATCTATGCCGAAAGCGTTCACAATCTCGGCACGCCGGTCTTCTCTCGCCGTTATTTCCGTATCCTGATGGAAGCTTTTCGCGGCGATTGTGATGTGCTTACCGTGCTGGACGACGGGCAGGCCGTCGCCGCGGTGATGAATTTCTACTTTCGCGATGAGGTACTGCCCTACTACGGTGGGGGCACGCAGGGGGCGCGCAGGCGTGCCGGAAACGATTTCATGTATTGGGAGGTGATGCGCCGCGCGGCTGCGCACGGGTTCCGGGTGTTCGATTTCGGCCGCAGCAAGATCGGCACCGGTGCACATTCCTTCAAACACAACTGGGGGTTCCAGCCGGTGCCGCTGCATTACCGCTACAAGTTGAAACCAGGGCAGGGGATCCCGGACCATAATCCGTTGAATCCGAAATACCGCCTGTTCATCGCCGGATGGAAACGGCTTCCCCTGCCGATCGCCAATGCCATCGGACCGCATATCGTGCGTGGGCTCGGCTAACGCGGCATGAGCCAGCACACACTCGCTCCGCTGCGCGCCGAAGTGGCCTGGAGAGATCTCAGACCGGCGCTCCCGGCGTTGGCTATCGGCTTGGTCGCGCTTGGGCTGATGTTCCATAACGAAGTGGCGGCCGCGGTTGATGTGTGGCTGGATTCCACCGCCTACAATCATTGCTTCCTGGTGATCCCAATTGTCGCGTATCTGATCTGGGACCGCCGGGCCGTTCTGGTCGGCGCGGTGCCGCGTCCCGCCCCGCTGATGGCTTTGGCGGCGCTGCCGATCGGCGCCGTTTGGTTGCTGGCGGACCGGGTCGGGATCATGGAAGGGCGCCAACTTGCCGCGATGGCCCTGGTGGAACTGCTGTTCCTTGTGGTGCTGGGTTGGCGGCTGTACCGGTCACTTTTGGGACCGCTGCTCTATCTGTTCTTCCTGGTGCCATTCGGTGCGTTCGTCACGCCGGTGCTGCAGGACATCACCGCGGCCTTCACCACGCACGGACTGGATCTGCTTGGAATCCCGAACTACTCCGACGCATATACTATCGAAATCCCGGAAGGCACGTTCTTCATTGCCGAAGCGTGCGCCGGTCTCCGGTTCCTGATCGCGGCAGTCGCGTTTGGCTGCCTGTATGCGCTGTTGATGTATCGATCGCCGCTGCGGCGGGGCGTGTTCATTCTGATCTCGATCATCGTGCCGGTGATCGCCAACGGCTTCCGCGCACTCGGCATCGTGGTGCTGGGCCATGTGCTGGGCAGCGCCCAGGCGGCCGCCACGGATCACGTGCTGTACGGCTGGATGTTCTTCTCGATCGTGATCCTGTTGCTTGTGGTTCTGGGTTTGCCGTTCCGGGAAGACGACCGCGAACCGGTCGCGTCGGTGCGCGAACCGGATGAGCATGGCGTTTCGGCGCGCCGCACGCTGATCGCGGCGGCGGCAGTGTTCGTTCTGTCGTTCATAGGGCCGGCCATTGCCGGACTGTTCGATCGGGTCAGTGCCGCGGAACTGCCGGCCGATCCGCCCATCCTGGCCATCGGAGCCTGTACCGAAACCAGCCCCGCCGAGCGACTGATCTCCGCCGCTCCCGGCCGAATCGTGATCCAGCACCTGAATTGCGCTGGCGACGGGGTGATGGTGCGCGCCGAAGTGTTCTCGCCGCGCAGCGATCCCGGCGCGGTGATCTCCGAACAGCGCCGCCTGCTCGGCCTCTCCGGCGATCTCAGCAGCAGTCGCGTGCTGACCGAGCATGGGGTACGCTGGCGAATGATCCAGACCGAGGAACCGGTGCGTACCGGGGCAAGCGCGCTATTCATGGGCGGTGTGCAGGGCGGCGGATTTCAGTTGCGGCTGCTCCAGGCGAAGGCGAGCATTCTCGGGGGCCGCGTTGCTCCCGTGGCACTGGCGATCGTGCCGGATCCGGATCCCACGGCGCAGCGGGATGGGCCAAAGCAGGCCGAGCGGGCGATCACCGCGTATTTGGCAGCCCAACCGGGAATGGCGGCCGAGATTGCGCGGATCTCGGGGATGGCCTCCACGCACCCGGTCGGAGCCAGGACGGAGTAAGCATCAGATGAGACGTGTCGGTCTGGTGGGCGCGGGATTCATCTCGCGGGTCCACGCTGAGGCGCTTCGCACGGTCGCCAGTGTAGAGCTTGCTGCCGTTGTAGATCCTGTGCTGGATCGTGCACGCAGCCTCGCCGCACAATGCGCCATTCCGCATGTGTTTTCGTCGGTCCAGGAGGCGCTGACGGCTGACGCCTTCGACTGCGCTCATGTCCTGGTTCCGCCGGACCGCCATGCCGCAACTGCCGCTTTGTTGATTGCCGGAGGCAAGCCGGTGCTGATCGAAAAACCGCTTGCCGATAGCGGGGCTGCCTGCGCGGCCCTGATCGAGCAGGCGACGGCGCTGCAGGTTCCGATCGGTATCAACCAGAATTTCGTTCACCACCCGGCGTTCGTGCGGCTGCGCGGACTGTTGCAGGCGCGCGCTCTGGGCCGGCCGAATCACATCTCCTGCATCTACAACGTGCCGCTCCGACAGATTACGGCGCGCCAGTTCGGACATTGGATGTTTGCCGCGCCTGGCAACCTGCTGCTGGAGCAGGCCGTGCATCCGCTTTCACAGATTGTCGCGCTCGCTGGGACGATGGGAGATGTGCTGGTACGCGCTGGGCCGCCGCTGGCGGTGGCCCCCGGCCAGGTTATCTACCCGACACTCGATGCTGTTCTTGCCGGGGAGCATTTGCCGGCCACACTGCGCTTCGCGGTCGGGCAGGCGTTCCCGTTATGGCAGCTCAGTGTCGTGTGCGACGACGGCGTGGCAACCGCGGACATTCTCGGCAATCGTCTGTATACGTCGCAACGGACCCGCTGGCTCGAAACCCTGGATGGCGTGGCGTCGGCCAGTCGTACCGCCACCGCGATGGTGGGGGACAGTGCGCGCAACGCGGCGGGATACGGGATGTCGCTGCTGCGACTGGCGTCGCGCAATGATCCATTCTTTCGCAGCATGCGCGACAGTATTGCAGCGTTCCATGCCGCGCTGGACGCCGGCCGCGCGCCAGAGCTCGGCGGTCGTTTTGGTGCCGGTCTGGTAAATCTCTGCGAGCGTATAGGAGATCTGGCCTTCACCCCGCCCCGGACGGAGCTGGCGGCCCCCATCGTCGTGCAATCAACCAGTGCGGCTGATATTGCGGTCCTCGGTGGAACTGGTTTCATCGGCAGCCATCTCGTGCGCCACTGCCTGGACAAGGGCTTGCGCGTCGCGGTCATGGCTCGCTCGATCCGCGGCCTGCCCGAGCTGTTTCGTGATCCGCGTGTGCGGCTGCATCGTGGCGATATTGGCGATGCCGATGCGATTGCCGATGCAATCATCGGGACACCGGCGGTGGTGAACCTCGCGCACGGTGGGGGCGGCGGGTCGTGGGACGAGATACGGGAGGCGATGGTCGGTGGGGCGGAGACTGTCGCGCACGCATGTTTGCGGCACAATGTGCAGCGCCTGGTCCATGTAGGCTCAATCGCCTCGCTGTACCTGGGTCCGCAACCAGGGGCGGTGACCGGCAGCACGCCGCCGGATCGTCAGGCCGATCGGCGTGCGGATTATGCCCGAGCCAAGGCAATCTGCGATCGGATGCTTCTGGAACTGCATGCCAGTCAGAAACTTCCCGTCGTGATCCTGCGCCCTGGTGTCGTGGTGGGCGAAGGGGGCCCGCCATTCCATGGCGGGCTCGGCTTCTTCAACAATGAACAGCATTGCATCGGCTGGAACGATGGGCGCAATCCACTGCCCTTTGTATTGGTCGAGGACGTCGCCGAGGCGGTTCTGCTGGCGATCCACGCCGAGAACGTTGACGGCCGCTGCTACAATCTTGTGGGCGATGTCCGACTGAGTGCCCGCGCGTATATTGCTGCGCTGGGCACGGCGTTGCAGCGTCCGCTGCACTTTCATCCCCAATCTCCGCTCGCACTCTGGGCTGGGGAGTTGGGCAAATGGGCGATCAAGCGGGCAGGGGGGCGCCATCCGCCGGTTCCATCCCTGCGCGATCTGCTATCGCGCGGGATGAAGGCGCGCTTTGATTGCACTGATGCGAGGCGGGACCTCGATTGGCATCCCGTTTCCGATCGCGAAATCTTTGAAGCTCGCGCGATCTCGGTTCACGCGGGGTGACGGCGCCTTCCCGCACGCTGCTGAGCGTCTTCGCTACCTTCGCAGTGGGCGGCCCTCAAGTACGCTTCGCCGCCATCGCCAACCGGTTCGGCGCCCGCTACAGGCACATGATCGTCGCAATGGACGGTGCGACAGCCGCCCGGGAGCGACTGACGCCCGACCTGGACGTGACCTTCCCGGCAACCGAAATCCGCAAGGGCCACACGCTTGCGAACCGCCGCAGTTTTCGCGCGAAGCTGCACGAGTGGCGGCCGGACGTGCTGGTTACCTCCAACTGGGGCTCGATCGAGTGGGCGTTGGCGAACCTGCCACGGCTGTGCAACCACATTCATATCGAGGACGGATTCGGCCCGGAGGAACAGACAACTCAGCTTCGTCGCCGCGTTCTCACCCGGCGACTGGTCCTGGCACGCAGCACCGTCATCGTTCCATCCCGCAACCTGGAGCGCATCGCCACCGGCATTTGGGGCCTTTCATCCCGGCGTGTCATCTACATCCCAAACGGCATCGACCTCGCTCGCTTTGCACGCCCGCAGACCCACTCCGTCACTACGGCATTTCCCGGCAGCGGCCCGGTCATCGGCACTGTTTCGGCGTTGCGGCTGGAGAAGAACTTTCCGCGCCTGCTGCGCGCCTTTCGCCTGGCCGTCCAGCAGGTCCCGGCACGGCTCGTCCTGGTCGGCGACGGTTCGGAACGACCCGCCCTCGAGCGGCTGGCCACCGAACTGGGTATCGCGGACCGCATCCACTTCGCCGGCCATGTCGCGGCACCGGCACCGTTCTACGGCACGTTCGACCTGTTCGCGCTATCGTCCGACACCGAGCAGATGCCGATCTCCGTCATCGAAGCGATGGCCGCTGGGCTGCCCGTCGTCAGCACCGATGTCGGTGACGTGCGAATGATGCTCGCACAAGAAAATGCGCCGTTCGTCGGCCCAACGGACGATGCAGCGTTGGCATCTTCGCTGCTGACCCTGCTGCGCGATCCATCCCTCCGCCGTCAGGTCGGCGATGCGAATCGTGCCAGAGCGGCGCGTGACTACGACCATGAAACGATGTTCCAGGCCTATGCGGCCTTGTTCGACGGGCGCAGATAGGCGTCCAGCCAATACACCGCCGTTCCCACCCATTCGTGCAGCCCGTAATAGCTGCGCGTCCAACTCGTCGTCTCGGGCAGCCACCCGGCGGAAAAGTCATCGAGTTGCACCGGCGCGGCCGTGACCCGGAACCCGAAATGCCGGAACGCGATCAAGGCCCGCTTCTCGTGCCAAGCGTGGGTGACGACATAGACCGAGCGCAACCCCAGCGGATCCAGAATGGCAGCGCTCTCGCCGGCATTTTCCCAAGTGTTGAACGATTTCGTCTCGACCCATTGCACCGGCACGCCGAAGTCATTCTTAAGACTGTCGGCCATCAGGCCGGCGATTGGTGGATCGTCCTCGTGCAATGTACCGCCGGATACCAGGATCGGCAGGTGTGTCCGCCGATACAGCGAAGCGGCGGCGCGCAGACGCTGCAGCGTCAGCGGCCCGACGGTCACGTCGGGCTGCCCCAGCGTGTGCTCGACCTCGGCGCCAAGGACGATGATTGCCTGAGGCGGCGCATCCTTCGGAGGCTCGAGCGGCAGACCCTGCTCCAGTGAAACAAGCAATGCCTGTCCCGTGATTGGCACCGCCAGCACCAACAGCAGCGCCAGAGATATCGCCACGATCGCGATTCCGGCACGGCGGTACCAGCGCCAGCACATCAGCAGCAGGCCGCCGATGGCGACCAGCACGAGGTTGAACGGCGGGACGAGCAGAACGGTCAACAAGCTTCGGATTACGTGCGGCAAGTCCGATCAGCTCACGCGCTCGAGCCATTCGAGAACTCGCGTCAGGCCGACCCGCAGCGGGATCGGTGACCGCAGCGCCAGCGCTGCGTGTGCCGCCGTCGACGATCCGATCGATTGCAGAATGTCGCCCGGTCGGCCGGGGTAGTGTCGAATTTCCGGGTCATCACCGCCCGACAGCCGCGCAACGATCTTGCACAGCGCTAGCACGGAGGTCGGTGTTCCGGTGCAGACATTGAACACCTTGGCATCAGCGCCGAACGCCGGGGCACGCTCCATCGCGGCGAGCAGCGCCGCCACTACATCGGCCACGTAGATGAAATCGCGGGTTTGGCTCCCATCGCCATAGATAGCGACCGGCTGTTTGCGTTGCAG
>DATIMO010000080.1:0-1942 GCA_035475215.1 Acetobacteraceae bacterium
CCAATATGGTCGATGTGCTGCGGCATGATTACGTGATGGCGGCGCGTGCGTCAGGTCTGCCGGAGCGGCGGGTGGTTTTCGGCCACGCGCTGCGCAATGCGATCATTCCTGTACTGACGTATCTGGGTATCCTGTTCGGGCTGATGCTGGCGACCGCGCCGGTGACAGAGTCGGTGTTTACCTGGCCGGGTGCTGGCTTTCTGTACATCAATGCCATCCAGCAGCTCGATTACCCGGTGATCATGGGCGAGACGCTGGTGGTTACGGTGATGCTCGTTGTGTTCACGTTGCTGACCGATATCGCGTATGTGCTGATCGATCCGCGGATCCGGTTGCAATGAGCAGCGCGCAGGCCGAACCGGTGGCGACTGCTTTGGCCGTACGGCGTCGGTTGGCGCGCGGCCCAGGCAATTTTCGGCAGGGCTGGTATCGGCTGCGGCGAAATCGCACCGGCATGCTGGGGCTGGGGCTGGTTGTGCTGACGTTTTTCGTCGCTTTGCTGGCACCGGTGATCGCGCCTTATGCGCCGAACGATCAGTCGGCGATGCTGCATTTTGCGTCGCAGGCGCCGCCGAGCGCGGCGCACTGGCTGGGCACGGACCGCAGCGGCTATGACGTGTTCAGCCGCATGCTATACGGCGCGCCCACCGCGCTGATGGTCGGCCTAGGCGCCATGCTGATCGCGTCGGTGGTTGGTGTCGCGATCGGGGGAATCGCCGGATATTTTGGCGGACTGACGGATGAACTGCTGATGCGGTTTACCGAATTTTTTCTGGTGATACCGGTTTTCATTGTGATCCTTGCCGTGGTGCGGCTGTTCGGCGTGGTGGTGGTGGGCACCTGGCTGGAGGGGATTCCGTTCCTGAACCTGGGTGCTATCATCATCCTGCTGGGACTGTTCGGATGGCCGCCGCTGGCGCGTCTGGCGCGGGCCGAGTTCCTGCGACTGAAACAGATGGAGTTCGTGGAAGCGGCCCGCTGCATCGGCGCGCGCCCGCGCGATATCCTGTTCCGCCACATCCTGCCGAATGCATTGCCATCACTGGTGGTGGTGGCGGCGCTGGGCATCGGCGGGGCGATATTATCGGAGGCAATGATCAGCTTCCTGGGGTTCGGTGACCCGAAGACCGTAAGCTGGGGGCAGTCGCTGTATTTCAACTATCAGGTGTTGAAGGTGGCGCCCTGGGCGGTGCTGGTGCCGGGCACCGCGATATTTCTGACCGTGCTGGGGTTCAATCTGCTGGCGGACGGGCTGTCGGATGCGTTCAATCCGCGGTTGAAGCAGTGACGATCGACCTGCTCGACGTGCGCGGTCTTGCTGTCGACTTCTTCACCCGCACTGGTGTTACTCGCGCCATCGATGGCGTGGATTTCAGCGTTGGTCGGCGGGAAACGCTTGGGCTTGTCGGCGAGTCCGGCAGTGGCAAGACGTTGTCCAGCGTGGCCGTGCTTCGACTGGTGCCACCGCCGGCACGCATCACTGGTGGTAGGATCACCTTCGATGGGGTGGACCTGCTGACCCGACCCCCGATCGCCATGGCCGCATTGCGGGGGCGACGGATCGCGATGGTGTTCCAGAATCCCGGCTATTCGCTGAACCCGATCCTGACCATCGGCGCCCAGCTTACCGAAATCCTGGTCTGGCACGAGAAACTTTCCCGCGCCGCCGCGATGGAGCGGGTCGCGGAGATGTTGCGCCTGGTCGGCATTACCGATGCAGCAGTGCGGCTACGGCAGTTTCCGCATGAACTATCGGGCGGGATGAAGCAGCGCATCTGCATCGCCCGCGCCTTGCTATGCCGACCGGACCTGGTGCTGGCGGACGAGCCCACCACCAATCTAGATGTCACCATCCAGGCGCAGATTCTCGAACTGCTGCATGAGCTGAAGGACCGTTTCGCCACCTCCATGATTCTGGTGACGCATGACATGGGCGTGGTAG
>DATIMO010000081.1:0-4822 GCA_035475215.1 Acetobacteraceae bacterium
TCTGGACGCGCAGCTTACCGAAGATGAGCGGGCGATACGCGATGCCGCTCGCGCCTATTGCCAGGACAAGCTGTTTCCGCGCGCGCTGGATGCCAACCGGCACGAACATTTCGACCGCGCCATCATGAACGAGATGGGCGAGATGGGCTTCCTGGGCGCAACGCTGGAAGGCTACGGCTGCGCCGGGGTCAATTATGTGTCCTATGGCCTGATCGCCCGCGAGGTGGAGCGGGTCGATAGCGGCTATCGGTCCTGCTTTTCCGTGCAGTCGTCGCTGGTGATGTACCCGATCTGGGCCTTCGGGTCGGAGGCGCAGAAGCAGAAATTCCTGCCCAAACTGCGCAGCGGGGAATGGGTGGGCTGCTTCGGACTGACCGAACCGGACGCCGGCTCCGATCCGGCATCGATGCGGTCCCGGGCGCGTGCCGCGGATGGCGGTTTCGTGCTGAACGGGTCGAAGACGTGGATTACCAACTCGCCTCTCGCCGACGTCTTCGTGGTCTGGGCCAAGGACGATGCGGGCGACATCCGCGGGTTCATTCTTGAAAAGGGCATGCAGGGACTGAGCGCACCGAAGATCGAGGGCAAGTTCAGCCTGCGTGCGTCAGTGACCGGCATGATCATGATGGCCGACGTGTTCGTGCCGACAGCCAACGTGCTGCCCGGTGTGAAAGGTCTGCGCGGGCCGTTTTCCTGCCTGAACAACGCGCGCTATGGCATCGCGTGGGGGGCGCTGGGCGCGGCCGAGTTCTGCTGGACGGCGGCTCGCGACTACACGATGCAGCGGATGATGTTCGGCCGACCGCTCGCCGCGACCCAGCTTATCCAGAAGAAACTTGCCGACATGCAGACCGAGATCGCGCTCGGATTGCAGGCGGTGCTGCGGCTGGGGCGGCTGATGGATGCGCACGAAGCGGCGCCCGAGATGATATCGATGCTGAAGCGCAACTCCTGCGGGAAGGCGCTGGCGATCGCCCGGGAGGCGCGGGACATGCACGGCGGCAACGGCGTCGCTGACGAGTACCACGTGATCCGCCACGTGATGAACCTGGAAGCGGTCAACACGTACGAGGGCACGCACGACGTGCATGCGCTGATCCTTGGCCGGGCGCAGACAGGCCTCAACGCGTTCGGCGGCTGAACCCGTCGCGATCCGCATCGAGCGGATCGGGGCGGAGGGCGACGGGATCGGGACGCTGCCGAGCGGTCGTCTCGCGTTCGTGCCGTTTGTGCTGCCGAGCGAACTGGTTCGCGTGCGGCCGGTCGCGCGTCGCGGCGACGGGTGGGCCGCGGTGCCGGACGCGCTGATCGAATCGCATCCTGACCGGGTCACGCCACCCTGTCCGCATTTCGGCGCGTGCGGCGGGTGCGCTCTGCAGCATTGGGACCTGCCCGCGTATCACGCCTGGAAGGCCGGGCTGCTACACGACGCGCTGCGACGCGCGGGATACAGCGACGTGCCGATATCTGCGGTGGTGTCCACACCCGCCCACGCGCGGCGCCGCATGGACCTGGGGATCCGGCGAGTGGGCCGCACGGTGATCGCCGGGCTGCACCGCAGACGTGACATGCAGGTGGTTGAAATCGAAACTTGTGATGTGCTGCGGCCGGAGCTGGTCACGCTGATCGGCCCGCTGCGCGGCGTCTTGAGCGGGATTGCCGGTCTGCGCGCGAAAGGATCGGTGGTTGTCAACCTGCTCGATTCCGGCTCCGACCTGCTGCTGCGCACGGATGGTTCGCTGAACCTGCACGACCGCGAACAACTGATCGCGTTCGCCCGCGCGCATGATCTGCCGCGCGTTTCCTGGGCTGGGAACGGCGGCGAACCCGAGCCGGTCTGCATCCTGCGCCCGGCAACCACGGTTCTGTCCGGCGTGACGGTCTCGCCTCCGCCGGGGGCGTTCCTGCAGGCATCGGGCGAGGGCGAAGCGGCGATCATCGCCGCGGTGCTGGCGGGATTGCCGGAACGCCTGCCGTCGCGCGCACGCATCGCGGAGCTTTTCGCCGGATGCGGGACATTGAGTTTCGCGTTGGCACGGCACGCCCGGGTGGCCGCATGGGAGGGCGATCGTGCTGCCACGGCGGCGCTGCGATCCGCTTCGCACAGCGCCGGGCTGGCGGGGCGGATCGAGGTGCGGGAGCGGGATCTGGCGCGGCAGCCGGTTGCGGCTGCCGAACTGGCTGGTTTCGCAGCCGTGGTACTGGACCCGCCGCATGCCGGAGCCGCCGCGCAGATCGGTGCCATCGCCGCGTCTGGGTGTCCGCGGGTGATCTATGTGAGTTGCAACCCGGCGGCACTGGCGCGCGACGCACGGACGCTGCACGCCGCCGGCTATCATGTGCTGGGCGCAACGCCGATCGATCAGTTCCTGTGGTCGGCGCGGGTGGAGAGCGTGGTGGTGTTCGGGCGCGAACGTACGTAGCCGTCGATCGCGTCGGGGCAGTTCAGCTTCCCTGGCGCCGCAGGACGACGATGCGGTTCGTGTTGGTGCCTCCGCTATTGTTGTGCACGCCCCAGCAGTTGGCCGTCTTGGTGAACTTCTGCTGGTTCACCATGACGAACAGCCGATCGAATGGCAGCCCGGTCGCCGCCTCCAGCACGAGTCGTTCAAGCAGCACGCGGCCGTTGCGAACCTCCCCGACCTCGAACGCGATGTGCCCGCCGGGGCGCACGACGCGAGCAAGCTCGACCAGCGTTTCCCGCACCATCGACTGCCATGCGGCCTCGGTCCGGTGATGGGCGATGGCGACGGCCTTGACATCGATCCCTGCAAACCAACAGCGTAACCAGTTGTCATCGGCATACTGGACGATATCGAGGAACGGCGGCGAAGTGACGACAAGTGCAACCGATGCAGTTGGAATGACCGGTGTATCGCCGGCCGCGGATGTAGAAAGGATGGAGTCAGGCGCAGCCGGCGGCAAGCCGTCGGACAGAAGCGTGCGGGTTTTCTTCAGGATTATCTTCGCGACATCGCGATCGGGCGGCGCCTGTTGCCGCGCCTCATTGATCTTGCGCTGCGCCTGAACCGAGACTGCCTGGTTCGGCGGCAAAGTGTAGACCGAAAAGAAGCCGGAGGAATGGCCGGCCAGGCGATTGAGGGCGATCATGCGCACCCAATCCACCGCCGGGTCCGGTGCGGTATCCAGCGGTGCATTGTCGAACAGCCATTGGCGCAGGGCCGAAATCTGCCGCAGAGTTTGCTCGCTGTAAAAGACCAGCAGGTCGGGATCGTCGATCGCGCCGGAATTCCAATCAATGCTTTCGAGGACGTTCGCCACGGCCGAAAGCGAGATTGGCCTCAGCCGCGGTCGGGTCAGCAGCACGCTCAACGGGTTGACATCGTTCCCGGCGGGGCTGCGGCCCATGAGCGCGGCCTCGACGGGCGTCGTGCCGCGTCCCATGAAAGGATCGTACACACGCTCGCCCTGCGAGGTCAGCCGGCGAATGAAGAAACCGGGAAGCTGCGGCTTGAAGCACGCGCGGTAGCTGATCTCATGGAGCGAGTGCGCCTGCCGCTGCCCTGCCGTCCAGAATTCGTTGATCAGATAGGGAATGCCGCCTTCGGCCTGCTCGATCGACCTCTGCCCGAAAGCGTCGAACGTCCGGACCGATTCGATGAAGGCGATCCCGGACTGGGCGAAGACAGCAGAACCGCCGCACTGCATTTTGGGTGCCGTCACGTCGGGCGCTTCAAACAGGGGCAGATGGTCCAGCGAATCGGGCATGGCCCATGATACGCCATCGGCGGGGTTGCGTGCATCGGAACGGCAATGCATCCATGAGCGGCGACGCTATCGTTCGCGACGCAATGGCGGCGCACGACCTGAAGGCCGTGCTGGCAGGCTTTGCCGTCGATGGCAAACCCGTATCCGTCATGGCATGGGGCGAATCAACAGGACATCAGGCTACGCCGATTTCGTCACCGATAAAACGTTCCTGCAGCTTCTCCATGCCGATCCGTTTCGGCACTGGTGCCCGGACGAGCTGATCGAAATCGGCCTTGGCCGGCGATGATTTGCGACCCGGGTACGTGTTGGTCCTATGCGCACACTACGTCCGCTGCAGGATCTGATCCGCGAGGGAATTCTCGATCCGCTGATGCTCAAGGATACACGAAGCGAGGTGACCGCGGTGATCCAAGAGCCGGTATTGCACGCCTGGGATGCGGAACGTGGCAGATATGAGTAATCGGCGTATTGTGAGCGCTTCCAGCGGCCGACGAACTTGTGAACGCAGTTCATTGAATTGGCCCTTCGATCCAAGGCGGTAAAGCTTTACCCGGGAGAATATTCTCGCCACAATCCGGACGGACATAGCATTGTCGGTGATGCCCACGAGCCGACACGGGGAAGTTGAAAAACCTGCACAGATGCTGCGATGATTGATCCGGCTGAGCAACCGCGCGAACAGGCTGAACCGACGCCGGCGAGCTATCTGCTCAAGTTGGCCAGCCGCCCGGCGCGCCTGATCGCATACCCGGCATGGAGCAAGGCGCGCGAGACGATATTGGCTCGGGCCAATGCCGGCCCCGCGCTTATTGCCTTGCTGGGGCCGCCGGGAACCGGCAAGACCGTCTTGCTGCGCGACCTGGCAACAACGTTCGGTGAACGCGGCCGGGCGGTCTGTCGGCTGGACTTCCCAGACTGCGCGGCGGAGGTCGGCTCTGCCGCAATTGTGCTGGTGGACGAAGCCGATCGGCTCAGCGCTTCGCGGCTCGATGAGTTGCGCAACCCTGGCGACGTTGCCGTCGTCGTTGCTGCATTGCCCGAGAGCCGGGAGCGCTTTGAATGCTATCCGGACGCAACGATCGTTCACCTC
>DATIMO010000082.1:0-3787 GCA_035475215.1 Acetobacteraceae bacterium
CCATCCGAAATCATTCGCCCTACTCCCGACCCTTGATCAGTGCCGATGGATTCCGTGTCAGGAACTCGGCCAATTCCCGGATCGCCTGCGCAGCGCGGCTGACCTCGAACAATGTCTGCCCCAGACCGGCGGAGTTCAGCCCCATCGTCCCTTCGCCCGAAGTGCTGGCGATAAGCTGGCGTGCCCCGGCCACCGTCCCTTCCGCCTCGGTCGCCACACGGCGAAGCGCGTTAAGCGTCTCCGGCAGTTCGGACCGAGCCGAAGCGGTCACCCGCTCGACGTTGTCGAGCGACCGGTTCAGCGCATCGATGCTGTCGGCAAGCCGTGGCGAGGCGACCAGATCGCTCAGTTTCGCCGTGGCGACGCGCAAATTGTCGGCGATCTGATCCAGCGGCACGCCGTTCACCTTGTTGGCGATCGTGTTCAACGCAACCATCGCCCCCTGCAGGCCGGCGCCGCCGGGGGCAGTCGGCAGCTCCGGCGGATTGCCGGCGGTCAGCGTTGCCGCTGGAGCATCATGCACGAATGTCAGCTCCACGTCCGGTGCCCCGATCACCGGAACCGAAGAACCGACCTGCGCCCGCAATCCGCGCGCGATCAGTTTCTGCATCAGCGCGTTCATAGCCGTCCCGGGATCGCCGGTTTCCAACCCGAGCCGCCATGGTTCGATTGCCAACGTGGCGTGCTGCTCCAGCGCGCCGCTGTCGTGGTTCACGCGCAAGGTGGTAGTCACGACCGATCCGATCTGCCGTCCGGCCAAGCGCACCGCGGCTCCGTCTGCCAGTCCGCCGTCATCGATTCCGAACACCACCTGATAGCGTACCGCATCCCGTCCCGGCGCGTATTCGGCGGCATCTTTCGATCCATACAGCGTGAATCCGCGCCCATCACTTGCCGCCGGTCCGTGCTGCGCCACTTCCGGCGTTTCGAACGCAATTGCGCCCTGCACCAGTGATGCAAGCGATTGCAATTCCAACCGTGGTCCGGCGCCCCCGAACGATAGCTGTACCGCGCCCGCATTCCAGAACCGGGTGCCGTCACGTACCAGCGCATCATATGGTTGCTTGATGAAGATGGCTGCCCGGAACGACTGATCCGGCTGCAGCCCGGTGCTGACCACCTTTCCCACCTTCAGGTCGCGGAAGTAGATCGGCGAACCCATCGACAGCGAGCCCAATTCCTTTGCCGACAGCACGAAGCGTCGACCGGGCAACGCATCCTCGATTGCCGGCGCTTCCATCAGCCCGGCAAAGGTCGATTGCACCTTGCCGGTCTGGGGCAGAATACCGAGCGCCGGCCCGGAAATGATCGAACGGATCGACGAGAGATCGCTCAGGCTGGGTCCGGCTATCCAGAATTCGGTGCCCGGTCCGAGATGACCGGCCATCTCCGGGTCCATCCGCACCTGCACCCGAACGTGCTGAAGGTCTTTCTCCAGCTTTACCTTCGTTACGGCGCCAACCTTCATGCCCTGATACTGCACGTCGGCGCCGACTCCGATCCCGCCGGATTGCGGAAACACGATGGTGACCTGCGGACCGCCGGACGAAAGCTGGTCGACGATCAGCCAGGCGACCACGGCGAGAGCTGCGATCGGGATCACCCAGACCCAGCCCGGCCATCGGCTGCGGCGTTCGTACACCAGCGGCGTTTCGGCGAGCGCATGCGAAGAGGTGGGACCCGGATCGGGCGAATGCTCGGGCAGCGCAGCCTTGTCGGACATCATCCGGTTTCCCTTGTCTGGTCCCATAAAATCCGCGGATCGAATGCGCGCACCGCGATCATGGTCAGCACGATCACCGCGAGGAACGCGGATGCGCCCAGCCCCGCGCTGACGCTGACGAATCCGCCAAGCTGCATGATCGGCAGGAAGATCGCGATGGTGAACACGTCGATGTTCGACCAGCGGCCGATTGCCTCGATGAAGCGATAGAGCCGCGTCTTCATCACCAGCCGGTCGACGGAGCGGTGATGCGCCGACCACAGCAGCCAGCTCATGCCCAGCAGCTTGGCCATCGGGATGAAGATGCTGGTGGTGAAGATCACTGCCGCCAACGGCCAGAAGCCCGCCTGCACCAGCATCAGCACGCCATAGGCGATGGTCTGATCACTGATGCTGCCGAGCTGATTCTGCACCGTCATCGGATACCAGTTCGCCACCAAATAGAGCGGGTATCCGGCGATGACCAGTGCGGCCGCACGCTCCATCGCGAATCGCCGGCGTGGCCATAGCCGCGCGCGGCAGCTTGGACATTTCGCACCGGCATAGCGCGCCGGCACGACAAGATCGCATTCGCTGCAGGCGATCCGCGGACCGGTGAGCGGCGCATCCGGCGGGTGGATCATGCGCCAGACGGAGCGGCGGTCGATGCTGGCGCGCGCGATCATGGTGAAGCAGGACGCCACGATCATCGACCAGCCGCCGATACCGATCGTTACCGGGATCAGCACGGCGACGCGGCTGTAACCCACGGCAGCACCCAGCAGAAACACGTCCGGCATCGACCAGCGGTCGAGATGCTCGGCCCAGCGAAAGGCGAATCCGGTCCACCGTTGCTGTGCCCGCAGCCGGACCGATGCCAGCGCCGCGGTCAGGAAACCAAACCGGAGAAACGGCAGGATCACTCCTTGCAATCCCACCACCAGCGCGAGCAGGTACCATTTCTCCTGCCACATCACGATCACGCCGGAGCCCAATCGACTTGATTGCTCGATCCCCAGCACCTGGATGGTCAGGAACGTGCACAGGTTGGCCGGGAACCACAGGATCAGTGTTGCCGCCGACAAAGCCAGCGCGGCATCGAGGCTGCGTCCCGCAGTACGCTCCAGAACCTTGCGGCAACGGCTGCAACGAAACTCGCTGCCAGGGCGCAAAGGCGGCGTGTGCTGGATCGTTCCGCAATCAGGACAGGCGATGATCATCCGGGATGCGATAGTAGAGCAGTAACAGCCCGAGTGGAATGGAATTAGTGGAAGCGCAGCGTCGGCTCCTGGTTTATGACCGCCGATCAGCCTCTGTTCCGGGGCCGCTTCTAATGCCGGGCATTATGGTCTAGCGTACGCCGGTGCGCCGGAAGAACAACAGCGCGCGGAGGGAAAAGCGAATGTCTCATGCGCGGTGGCTGACACCATTGTCCGTTATCGCCGGCCTTCTGGGCATGCTTGGCTCGGTAGAAGCGCAACAGGTCCATGCCCAGTCACAAGCCGTCGCCGTTGCCACCTCGACAGATTATGGCCTGTATATGGCCCGCGCGGCAGACTGCATGCCGTGCCATACGCGGCCAGGCGGAACCCCGTTTGCCGGCGGCCTGGAAATCACCACGCCGTTCGGCACACTGACCTCTCCCAACATCACGGCCGATCGCAACACCGGCATCGGCAACTGGACCGACGACCAGTTCTACGCGGCGGTGCACGACGGCATCGGCAGTCATTCGGAATATCTGTATCCGGTGATGCCGTTCCCATCGTACACGAAGATGACGCGCGACGATGTGCTGGCAATCAAGCGCTACCTGTTCTCATTGAAGCCGATCTTCGCACCGCGGGCGCCGAGCGCGATGGACTTCCCCTTCGATATTCGCGATGCGCTTCTAGGGTGGCGAGTGTTGTTCTTCACGCCGGGCACCTTTCGGCCGAACCCGCAACATTCCGCTGATTGGAACCGCGGCGCCTATCTGGTCGAGGGTGCGGGCCATTGCGGTGCATGCCACTCCCCGCGCAATTTGCTGGGTGCGACGGAAACATCCGCCGCCCTTGCCGGCGGCGTCGTGGGTCAATGGCTGGC
>DATIMO010000083.1:0-3434 GCA_035475215.1 Acetobacteraceae bacterium
CGATGCAGAAGCCCATCACCAAGAACCGCTGGATGCCCAGGTGATCCATCAGGCCGAGCTGGTCATCGGTGTAGGCATCCCAGGGCCGCTCGATCTCCAGCGGGCCGGAGGACTGGCCGCCATTGGCGTTGCGCAGGTCCATCGTGATGCAGCGGTACTCGTCCTTGAACGTCTCGATCGCGTTGAACGGCCCTTTTTCGGCGACAAAGGGGATTGTCGAATTCAAACCCCCGCCGGGGATGAGCAGCAACGGAAAGCCGGAGCCGGCTTCCTGGTAATGAATGCGGACGTCGCCCTTTTCGTAGAACGGCATGGAAGTGTCCCCTGGCCGGTGTTGAGTGTTGATGTTATGCGCAAGGGTGCGCGCCGACCAGCCGCATGCGCGCTTGGCACCACCCGCGACCCAGGCCACACTCCCTGCCATCATGACCTACACCATCGGCATCGATGTCGGCGGCACCTTCACCGACATTGTGGTGGCGGCCGCTGACGGAACCACCACCATCGCCAAATCGGTCACCACGCCGCGCGACCAGTCGGACGGCGTGCTGGACGGCGTACGCCTCGCAGCCGATGCGCTCGGGCTGACCGCGGCGGCGCTGCTGGGCCAGACCACGCGCATCGTCCACGGCACCACCGTTGCGACCAACGCGCTGCTTGAAGGCAAAGGCGCGCGTGTCGGAATGCTGACCACGGAAGGCCATCGCGACATCATCGAGATGCGCGAGGGCCTGAAACCGGACCGCTACAACCTGCGCATTCCGCCGCCGGACCCGCTGGTGCCGCGCCGATTGCGCCTGCCGGTGCGTGAACGCATGCGCGGGGATGGTTCGACGGAAACCGCCCTGGATCGAGCTTCGTTGCAGTCCGCGCTGGACCGGCTGGCGTCCGAAGGCGTGGATGCCGTTGCCGTCTGTTTCCTGCACGCGTGGCGCAATCCGGCCCACGAACGTGAAGTCGCCGCCGCCGCGCGCGCCCGGTTACAGCACGCCTATATCACGACGTCATCCGATGTGCTGCCGGAGATCAAGGAGTTCGAGCGCTTCTCCACCACGGTTGCAAATGCCGCGGTCGGGCCGGTGATCGGGACCTATCTGCGCCGCCTGGCGGATCGGCTGGGAGAGTCCGGCTTTCGCGGCGACCTGTTCGTGATCCTGTCGCATGGCGGCGTCGCGTCGGTGGCGGAAGCGGCGCGGCTGGCTGCGGGAACGGCGCTGTCCGGCCCAGCCGGCGGGGTTGCCGCATCGGTCGCGCTGGCGCGCGGCGGTCTTGCCCGCGACCTGATCACCTTCGACATGGGCGGAACCAGCACAGATATCGCGCTGATAGCGGATGCCCAGCCGACCTTGTCCGCCGGGCGTACTGTGGCGAACGCCCGCATCGCTCTGCCCGGGCTGGACATCGTGACGCTCGGCGCCGGCGGTGGATCGATAGCGCATCTCGGTGCATCCGGGCTGCTGCAGGTGGGTCCGCGAAGCGCGGGCGCCGATCCCGGGCCGGCCTGCTACGGGCTCGGCGGCGAGCAGCCCACCGTGACCGATGCCAATCTGGTGCTGGGCTATCTTGCCGCGGATGCATTCCTGGGCGGCCGGCGACGACTGGATAGCGACAAGGCGCAGGCAGCGGTGGCGCGGCTGGCCGGTTCCCTTGGGCTTGAAACCATCGAGGTGGCAGCCGGCATTCACCGGCTGATCAACACCCGCATGGCGGACGGCGTGCGCATCGCCACTGTGCGTCGCGGCGTCGATCCGCGCCGGCACGCGCTGCTTGCGTTCGGCGGCGCGGCTGGACTGCATGTCAGCGCGGTGGCGAATGAGCTTGGAATCGGCCGTGTCGTCGTGCCATTGGCGGCCGCGGTGCTGTCCGCCTGGGGCATGTTGAATACCGATCTGCGGGTCGAATTGACACGCAGCCAGGGTCAGGTGGGCGGGATCGATGTCGCTGCGCTGAACGCCGCGTTGACCGAAATGGAGCGTGAAGGGCGCGAACGGCTCGGCTGGTTCCCGGGTCTGATCGAACTGCGCCGCTCCGCCGATATGCGCTATGGCGAGCAGGTGTTCGAGATCGCGGTCGGGCTGGACGGTCTCGACTGGAACGGCCCCGATCTGGCCGCGCAGATCGAGAATGCGTTCCACAAACGGCACGAAGCGCTCTACACCTACTCGATGCGCGACCAGGACGTGGTGCTGGTGAATGCCCGCGCCTCGGTGATCGGGCGATTGCCGCCGACTCCCGCGGGAGTGCAGCCGGAGCATGCAACCGCGGCGCCCAAATCTGTGCGGCGTATGCATGTCGGCGGCTGGACCGAGGTTCCGGTGTTCGACTTCTCCCGCCTCGGCGCCGGGCAGCGCATCGCCGGGCCGGCGATTATCGAGTCGGATACCACCACTGTGCTGCTGCGGCGCGGCGATTCCGGGCGATACGATGCAGGCGGCTGGCTGGATGTAATGGTCGGGTGATGGCGCCAGGAGTTCTGGCGGGCGTCCTGTTCGGTTTTGCCGACATCTTCGCCAAGCTGACCTTCGCGTCCGGAGCCGATGTGCTGACCGCCAGCACGTTACGCGGCTGCCTCGGCGTGCTGTGCGTGGCGGCGTGGCTGCGCGGCTCCCCTCCCCGCCCCTGCACGAAGCGCGAGCGCCGGATTTCACTTTGGCTCGGCGTGCTGTTTGCTGCGAATATCGCCCTGCTGCTGGAGGCAATCGCTCTGGTGCCGGTGCCGGTCGCGATCCTGACCTATTTTGCGTATCCGCTGCTGACCGGCATCGCCGGTACCTTCACCGGAATCGAGCGGCTCGGCGTGTTCGGTGCGGCGGTGGCGGTCGCGGCGTTCGGCGGCTTGGCCCTGATGATCGGGGCACATGACGGCCAGCTCGCCTGGCTCGGCATCGTGCTGGCGTTCCTGTCCGCATGTGGCCGAGTGCTGATGTTCCTGATCCAACGCGCGTCGCTGGGTGGTGCAGATGCACGGCTGATAAGCTGGTACTCGCTGTTGGGTTCTACGGTCGTGCTGTCGGTGCTGTCGGTGGCGACCGGAAGCTGGGGCTTGCCGGGAACCGGTGTCGGCTGGGTCGCGTTGTTGGGATTTTGCGCGTGCAGCACGGTATCGGTGGTGGCGATGTTCATCTCCACTGCGCGGGTCGGCGCGTTCCGCACCGCGTTGGTGATGAACCTGGAACCGGTTGTCGGCACGGTGCTGTCGGTCGCAGTGCTGGGTGATACCGTCACGCCGGTTCAGTTGCTGGGCGCTGCGATCATGATCGCGGCGCTGTGTGCGTTCCAGTTGCGATGGTAGTAGTTGGGCATTAGGCAATGATTGCTTCGAAGTCGTACCAATCCTGGTCCGACTTTCCTCTGTAAGAGCGCGTGATCGCGCGTTCCGATGGTGCCACCTCAATCGATCACGCGCCAGTGTGGCCCTGCGCCTGCGATTTGAG
>DATIMO010000084.1:0-4834 GCA_035475215.1 Acetobacteraceae bacterium
CCGCGTCGTCAGTCTGGGCCATGATTGCTTCAAGTTGAAGCCATCATCGTCCAAGCTTGCCTTTGTTGGAGCGAGTGATTCATGTGTGGACGGCCCCGTTTGGACGCGAACGGGGTCTAAGCACGCATGCGGCTTTGATAAGCCAGTGAATCACGCAGGATCATCCCGTTCGTGAGCTCGACGAGTGCCATCTTCTTCCCGTTGCCCTTGCCCACAGCCGAAGCAGCGGTCAGGCGGTGATCAGGGCGGTGGCCCGATACGCCTCGCCGCGCTTCATCATGGCCCAGATGATCCGGGCGGTCCTGTTGGCCAGCGCCACCGCCGCGACCAGGCCCGGACCACGTGCCAGCAATCAGCCAGGGGCTGGCCAGCCGGCGGCCAGGTTTGGCCTTCTGGATCACCGCGCTGGGGCCGAGCACGAGCAACTGGCGCAGCCGGTTATTGCCTTCCCGGCTGATCCCGCCGAACCGCCGCTTGCCTCCCGTGCTGCGTTCCTTTGGGGGGTCAGGCCGAGCCAGCTGGCGAAATGCCGGGGCGAGGCGAACTGGCCGGGACCGACCTGCGTCAGCACCGCTTGCGCGGTGATCCGACCGACGCCCGGCACCTGCGCCAGCCGCCGGCTGAGCGGGTCCGCCGCGTGCTGCGTGGCCAGCTGGCGATCCGCCGCGACGATCTGTGTGCCGAGAACGGCGAACATCGCGCGCGCCGCTTCGGGCATCTCCGGATCCTGCGCCCGCTTGCTCAGCAGCGCCTCGACACGGCACAGGTTCCAGCGATCACGCTTTAATTTATTAATGCAGCGGACAGTCCTTCGCGAACGCGTCAGCATAGTTGGAAAATACCTTCTGCACAATCTCGGTCTCGAACAGCCCATCCGGTCGCTTCGCTGCCTTGACCAGGTAGAAATCCTGGATCGGGTAGCCGTTGTTGTTGAACCTGAAACCGCCACGTGGCGAGGCGAAATCCGCGAGCCGCATGGCAGCACGCAGCTTGTCCTTGTCAGCCGTGCTGCCGCCGGTGTGACGCAGCGCGGCATCGATCGCCTGGGCGGCGTCATAAGCCTGCATGGCGTAGGAGCCGGGGACGTAGTGATACGCCGCCATGAAATCCGCGACGAATTTCTTGTTGGCCGCGTTGTCCATGTCGGGCGCCCAGGTCATGCCGCCGTACAGTCCGACCGCGGCATCCTTCTCGGCCGGCAGGGTCGATTCATCCACGGTGAAGGCGGACAGGAACGGGATCGTATCGGCCAGACCGGACTGATGAAACTGCTTGACCAGCGCCACACCGAGTCCGCCCGGCATGAAGGCGAAGATCACGTCCGGTTTCGCGGCGGCGATTCGGGCGAGGTCCGCCTGGAAATCGACCTGGGTCAACGGGACGAAGTCTTCCTCGATAACGTCGCCCTTGAACGTGCTGCGGAACCCGGCCACCGAGTCCTTGCCGGCCTGATAGTTGGGCGCCATCAGGAACGCCCGCTTGTAACCCTTCTCCTGGGCGTACTGCCCCAGCACGGCGTGTACCTGGTTGTTTTCATAGCTGGTGACGAAAAAATCCGGGCTGCATCCCTTCCCGGCAAACGCCGACGATCCGGCATTCGGGCTGATCAGGACAGCGGCACTCGATGTTACCGGCTTGAAGATCGCACCGAGCACGTTGGAAAAGATCGGTCCGACCACGAACTCGACCTTGTCGCTCTCGACCAGCTTGCGCGCGCGCTCGGCGGCCAGGTCGGGCTTCAGCTCGTCGTCCACGACCGCGAAATCGACCTCGCGTCCGCCGAGCTTGCCGCCGCGTTGGTCCAGCGCCAGGCGGAACCCGTCACGTGCCTGCTGACCGAGCACCGCGCCGGGACCGGACAGCGTGACCAGCATGCCGACCTTCAGCTTGGACGCTTCCTCGGCCTGCCCAAAGGTGCCGCCGGCGAGCATGGCCGCGAGGCCGGTAATGGCTGCGATGACGATGCGCCTCATGGTCCGACGGCTCCCCCCGGTTTTCTGTCCGCGCATCCAAGCACGAACCGGTATCTGCCGACACTCGTCAGTTCCACGCCTCGGGCACTCTTTTGTTGCCGCTCAGGGCGTCACCGCGAGCTTATGCTGCATCGTGTCGCGCAGCCACGCGACGTCGAGACCGCGCAGGAACTCGGCCTGGAGCTGATTTCGTCGCTCCTCCGTCATGCCGACGTCGGCTGGCCTGAAGAAATGCGGATCGAGCGTGAACATCAGATAAGCCTGCATTTCGTTCAGCATGAGATCCTCGTCCGCGACATCGTATTCCTGCGAACCGAGGAATCGGCGCATTCCCGTACGCTCTTTTTCAGTCAGGTTGGCCTGCCAGAAGCGACGCACATAATCGGCATAGGCCGGATTGCTGAAGAACTCTCCATGGGACAATTCGTGACGCAGAATGGAAGACCGGGCCGACATTGTCACGTTGGCATCCGCACCGACCTGTGGAATGGAGATCAGGCCGCCGTGTATCCCGGGGGTCAGCCATCCGAGCTGCTGCAGCAGGTGCCGCAGTTTTTCTTCCTGCCCATTTAGTTGCACATGATTTCTATCGGCAAGCTCGAAGAAGCGGGTCAGGGCAGAGGCGGGATAGTCGTGACCATAGTAGAACGTCTCTATTGTATCGCCGTGCTGACGAATTGCGGCGTCCAGTTCGGTATCGGTCAGCACACGGTCGCGCGGCAGTCCTGCCTTTTCCACCAGTGCCGCAACACGGTTGAGCATCAGCCCCTGTTCCAGCAACGTCGGAAAGTCGAGCACCACGATGTCGGGGTTTGGGGCGAAACGGAACACGGTCAGCGCGTGGCTTTCATGCGTGCGAATTTCGGATTCTGGGGCGGTTTGCAGCGCGAAGGCTGGTGGCGGCACAACCGGGGCCTGGACCTGCGGGGCGGGCCCGGGTGGCTGCACCGTTTCCGGTGGTGACGGTGGTATCAGGTGCTGCGGCCAGAGCAGCCACAGCGCGACCGCGGCGGCGAGCACTCCTGTGCTGCCGGCGGCCAGCTTGCCCCAAGCTCTTGGCTTGCGGGGCGGGGTCAGGATGATTGTTTCGTCGCCGGGGGGACCTACCACCGGGGGCGCTGCCAAGTCCGACCAGACGATGAATGCTTCAAGTTGAAGCAATCATGGTCCGGCTTGCGTTGTTCGAGAGCGTGATTCACGCTTTGTGACGGGTCCGCCTCAAGCGATCACGCTCTATGCGCCGATATTGATGATCTCCACCCGCCGATTGCGTAGCTCCGGCGTTTGCGGCGGGGTCGGCACGACCAGTCCTTCTTCGCCCTTGCCGGAAGCTTCTAGCCGCGAAGCGGGAATTGCGAAGGTTTGCTCCAGGTAGTCAGCGACCGCATCGGCCCGGCGCTGCGACAACGCCTGATTGGCGTTCGGTGATCCGACCGTGTCGGTATGACCTTCGATGCGGAACTTGTAGCTGGCAAGGTCCTGGCTGGTCAGCGCAGACCCGAGTTGCTCAAGCGTCTTGCGTGCCTGCGGCGTCAAGGTTGCCGAGTTGGTGGCGAATTCGACGTTCAGATTGACCGACGGCGCGGCCCGAGGTGCGGGCACGGCATGGGCCGCGGTTTGCACTGGATGGCTGGCCGCCGCGTGCGGCGGAGCGGCCGCCGGTGCGGGGGCTGGGGTTGCGGCATCTGGCGCGATCAACCGAATGCCGCGGGTGCCGCCCTGCAGCAGGCTGCCGGACGGTTTCAACGACTGGATGATCTGGTCGGTTGACGGGTTGCCCTGTGCCAGCGCCGGGACCGCGACAGCGGCGAGCGGCGCGGAGATCAGAGCTGCGAGCACTACACGCACGACAATTCCCCCCTGAGGTAAGCGTTTGGTCGCGACAGTATAAGGAATGCAAAGACCCCGCGCCACAACGGAATGCTAACGAGTCGAAAACGTAATCCAACGGGCACCCCTGCGCTGGATCGGTGGACCGGGCTCCGGCGGATCGATTGTGGCTGGGCGGCGGACACCGATCCGGGCATCCCGGTCACGTATTATCTGGACACGCCGCGCGGCTTGCGCGAAACTATGTGTCGATAGGGAGGCGGCAGCGAAGCAGGCGACGATGTTCACGGTGGTTAACAGCGGCACGGCCATGATGTCCGGGGCGCGCGCACCGATCGCCGAAATGCGAGGCTGAACATGCCACCGCTTGACGCTGGCGCTTGGCTCGCCGCCATCTCCGATGACTCGCCCGCCGGCCCGAATCTGGAATTCGATGCCGATTTCGGCGCACTGGAACGCGCCGCACAGGGCAAGGCCGAGCAGCAATACGGCAGCACGATCATCCCAGCCGAAGAACCCGACTGGAAAGAGGTGGCAGCGCTGGCGCAGGCTTTGCTCGGCCGCACGCGTGACCTGCGGGTGCTGGCGCATCTGGCAGTCGCCCGGCTGCATTTGGGCGGATTGCCGGATTTTGCTGAAGCGCTCCAGCTTGTCCGTCAATTGCTGGAAACCCGATGGGCCGAGATTCACCCGCAACTGGACGCCGAGGACGACAACGATCCGACGTTGCGCGGCAACGCCTTGCTGCGGCTCGCTCATCCTGGATTGGTGCTGCGTACGATACGCGATTTCCCGCTGGCGAACTCGCCGCGGGCCGGGCACTATTCCTGGCGCGATGTCGCAATCGCAACTGGCGCGATTGAAAGTGACGCCAAGACCAAGCCGACGGAGACCGTTATCCGTTCGGCGTTTCAGGACAGCGATCCGGCCCAGTTGACGGCGCTGCGCGCTGTCGCCGGCGCTGCGGCGGAGGCGGCGGCCGGTATCCCGGCGGTGTTCGATGCCAACAGCGGCCACGGGACCGGGCCGGA
>DATIMO010000085.1:0-8875 GCA_035475215.1 Acetobacteraceae bacterium
AAATCAGTGATTGTGATATTTCCGCCACCGATATCGGAAAGCAGATTGTAAGCCACAGCGCCGGCCCGGTAGTCCATCGTCCTTATTGGATCGCCACGCTGCAATCACCCGATGCGTCACCCGGCCGCCGCAGCTTTCACGTACGGCGTTGCTGCGCCAATCAGAATCGGCGTTGTCCCGGTGCAATCGTCAACTCAGAATCGGATCCAAGCGGGATCAAATCGCAGCGGGAACCGTTACCCCGATCATGTCGCCCTCACGGACGATAGATGCCAGCCGCTCCTCGTTCCAGGCCGCGGTTCCCGCCGGGCGCATCGGCAACACCATCCATCTGAAATCGGCGGTCGAATCGACCACCTGTATGTGCACGCCATCTGGCAGCACGGTGCCCCACTCGGCGATCAATCCGCGCGGGTCGCGCACCCCGCGTGCCCGGTACGCGGCTGACTTGTACCAGAAAGGCGGATACCCCAGCACCGCGCGCGGGTAGCAACTGCATAACGTGCAGACGACCAGATTGTGGGTATCGGGCGTGTTCTCCAGCACGCCCAGCGGCGGCGCGCCACGCATCGGAATTCCCATCGCCTCCGCCGCCCGCGTGCCATCTTCCAGCATCAGCGCGCGGAAATCCGGATCGACCCAGGCTCGCGCCACCATGCGCGCGCCCTGACCTGGCGAGGCCCGATCGGTGATCGCGATACGCTCCGCCAGTTCGGCCGAACTCGCGATGCCCTTTTCGGCAAGCAATCCGCGCAGCGCGATCAGCAGCTTCTCGCCGTCGGTCTCAAGGATGTTCATGCCGGCTCCAGCCAATGTTCGAATATTTCCACCAGCAGCGCGTCCCCTGCCCGCCCATCATGCCAGACACCCGGCTGCTCGAACGCCACGTGATACAGGGCCCGCCGCTGTGCGGGCCGGCCAAACGCCAGATCCTCCGGGTTGGCGAATTCGCCCAACCGCCGCACCACCTGTCCGCGCATCCCGCGCAGGTAATGCGGCGTGCGGATATGGCAGGGGCCGCGCGTCTCCGGCCAATCGTCCTTCACACGCACCGACGCTCCGGGACCGAACGCCGTCATCCGCGCTCCAGCCCCGTTCGCAACTCCGCCTCGGTGACCACGCCCTTGCGCAGCAGCGTGTCGGTTATGGAACGGATCCAACGCCGGTAATAGCTCAACTGATGATAGGCATCCTCCGGGATAGCCTCGATCCCGCGCCGCAACTCATCGACGGTCATCAGACCCTTCAGGCTGAGCACTTGTCGCAGCGCATCCACCTCCCTATCGAAATCCGTCAATGCATGCGGCTCGGTATCCACCGGCTCGCACATAAATCTCGGAACGCCCCCCAGATCGTGAGGGGCGCGCGGAACATCCTTGTCCATGGCGCCGACGATAGGCCCCACACGACTAGCCCGGCAAGCTTGGCAACCCGCTCCCCGGCGGGCAGCATTCCGCGATCAGACGGAGGACTTCAGATGACCGCCACCGTTCATGCACTGTCTTCAACTGACGCCGAGCAGGAAGAATGGCAGCTTCGTTGCGACATGGCCGCGGTGTTCCGCATCGCCGCTCGGCACGGCTGGAACGAGCAGATCGGCAACCACAATTCCCTGATGCTGCCGACAAGCCCGGGACAGCCGCCGCTGTTCCTGATCAATCCGCGTGGCTGGCTGTTCCAGGAGCTGACCGCCAGTTCCCTGATCGTCTGCGACCTGGAAGGGCGTGTGGTGCGCGGCCAGGGCGAGTTGCGCAAGGTGGCGTTCCACATCCACGCGCGAATTCACCTCAAGAACCCACAAGCCACCTGCGTCCTGCACGTGCATCCGCAATACCTCACCGCACTTTCGCTACTGGAGGAACCGCAGCTTACGCTGGCGCATCAGAACAATCTGCTGCTGAACGACCGCGTGGCGGTCGACCTGGGCGGCACGAAACCGGTGCACGACAACCAGGAAGGCGATCGCATCGCCGCGCTGCTCGACAACAAATCGATTCTGATCATGGCCAGCCACGGAGTCACGGTGATCGGTCCCACTGTGCATGACGCATTCGATGAGCTGTTCGAGGCTGAACGAACCTGCATGTATCAAGTCACTGCCATGTCCACGGGTCAGAAACTACGCCGTCTGCCGGACAGCGCCCGCCGGCACTGGAACGGTCCCTGGGGCGAGAAAATTGATGCGCGCATGCACCTGGACGCCTGGCGTCGCGTGCTCGATCGCGAAGCACCGGATTATGCTACATAGCTTACGGGGATGCTTCTCCCGCGTTCCCTTTCTGTCATGATCCGCAGCGCCGCAAGATATTGCATTGATATTAATTCAGTGCTTGAATCTTCGGGCTGCAATCTGAAACGCAGGCATGCTAGCTAGAGCCGCGGCATTCTATCAACAACCACCAGTGGGGAAGGACCGACGCCGTGGATAATCGTCCGATCTCACCTGGTCCGATCCTCTCACCCGCCCGCAAGCTACACGTACCGAAAGCCCACCAGCAGGTTTTGGCCACGCTGGTGCACGGCGTACTCCACCACGAACCCTTTGTCGCACTGACGGGGCAGGAGGGCGTCGGAAAGACCGCTCTGCTGGATGCCGCACTGCAAAGCCTGGCTCAGCATCCAATCCGGATCCGCAGACTTACCAATCCGCGTTCGGAGCCGCTGACTCTGCCGAAAGCCATGGAGCAACTGCTCGGTAAAAGCCCCGGATCGTTTGGTAATCGAGACGTTGAACTATTGTTCGAAACTCTTACGGCCGGCGACCGGCAGCATCCACTCGTTCTCGTGGTCGATGACGCTCAATGGTTGCAATCTGATCTTCTCCGCTACCTGCAGATCGTCTTCAATCTGGACGCGCTCGGCATTCCCCATCAGCAGATCATATTCGTCGGACGACCAGAATTCTGGACCAATCTGGAAAATGCGCGATGTTTCGCCCTCGCCGAACGAATACGGGTGCGGTGCACCCTGGACAACTTGTCCATCGAAGACGCGTGCGATTACATACGGCATCGGGTGAAGCTGGCAGGCGGGTCCGATTCCACAATCCTGAAAGCCTCCGCACTGACCGAAATCGCTCGCCGGTGCGGCGGCAATCCAGCCCAACTCAATGTCGTCGTGGATTGCGCAATCGCCATTGGCGCCAGACCAAATACGGGTGTGCGGATGGCCACGCCCATTACCGAAGCCACTGCATCGCTGCCGACCGAAAATTCTCCACAGCTTTCCCCGATCAGCTCAAGCCGCCCCAGCATACATCACGATGTTCTTCCGGATCCGGTCTTATTGGCCTCGGCGGGGCGCAATTTGCGAACCATTTTGCGGCGGCCAAGCGCATTTATCTGCTTTGCTGCCATGCTTTTGGTGCCGGCTGGGATAGCCGCCTGGCGAACCGCGCATGCTCCGGCGCTACCAACCACATCGGGGCAACCGGCCATCCCTGTGGCTATTGCATCCAACACCAGCAACGACCGGCCGCAGCACGGATCACCGAATCCTGAGGTCGCACCGGCCGGCGAAGGCGCCGCGGCAACAGCGAAGCCGAGCGGGCCAGAGCACAACCCCGCTGCACCGGATGCTGCAGCGGCCGAGAGCCTACAGGTAGCGACACCGGACCGGACCGAAGCCGCACAAACGGGGGAGCACACTCCCGCGCCGTCCGCCGCCGACTCACCCGAACCCGACGCGACGGGAAGCGCCGCACCCGACGGCGCATCGGCTGCCGCCGCACCAGACACAACCGAGACAGTTCCATCCGGCCCGTCGATTTCGGATGTGACAGCGCCTGCCGCGCTGGACGCCGCGGCGCCGGCATCTGCTCCGCCCGCGGGCTCGGGTCAGACCGCCACCGCCACAGAGGGCGCCGACTCGAGTCCCCCCAACGCCGAGACCACTCCGCCCGCAACCCAGGCCGCGCAAGCGCCTGACACTGCTGCCGCCACCGCGCCGACGTCTGCGCCTCCCCAAGTTTCAGATCAGACCGAGACCCAAGCGGGGGCATCCGCTTCGACGTCCATCTCCGAACCAAAGGTCGAAACCGCGCCGCCCGCCGCGATATCATCAGATACCGCCGCCACAGCGCCGACCTCTGCCCCTCCTGAAGCTTCGGATCAGATCACGATCCAAGCGGGGCCATCCGCTTCGACGTCCGCCTCCGAACCAAAGGCTGAGATCAAGCCGTCCACAACCCCGGCTGCGGAATTGCTAGCGCCCGCCGCTGCAGCCGCCGCGTCGGCTGTGCTTTCTCCTGCCGGGGGCTCGGACCAGTCCAACGCCCGCGCGCGGGCGTCCGCGTCTGTTCCAGTTCCAACACCAACGACCGAGACCGCCCCGCCTGCAGACCATGCTGCGGACGTGATACAGCCTGCTGCCGCGCTGACTTCTGCTCCCCGCGCGGATTCAGCTCGGATCACCACCCCGGCGGCGGCATCCGATTCAACTTCCGTCTCCTTACCTGACGCTGCAACAACGCCCCTCACTCCCCCCGCCAGGGAGCCAATAGCGCCTGCCACTGCAGCCGCCGCGCCGCCGATGCTTTCGCCTTCCGGGGCCTCGGATCAGACCAACACACCCACGCGGGCATCCGAGTCGGTGGCCGTTACCACACCAAAGCCTGAGACAACGCAACTCGCAGCCCAGTCCGCGATAGCGCCTGACGCGATCGGCGCCGCGCCGCCGACGCTTTCTCTCCCCGGACGCTCGGATCAGACCACCGGCTCCGCCGGGCCGTCCAATTCGGTTCCCGTCACCACACCCAAGGCCGAGACCACGCCCGCAGCCCCGGTCGCGACAGCGCCTGACGCGATAGGGACCGCGACGCCGGCCCCTGCCGCGTCGGCTCAGACCACGACCCCGACTGGAACACCCGATCCGATTCCCGTCACCACACCCGAGGCCGAGACCACGCCGCCCCCGGCCGCGACGGCGCCTGCCGCGTTGGCCGCCGCGATGCCGACCCCTGCTGCGTCGGCTCAGGCTGCTGCGACCCCGACTGGAACACCCGATCCGGTCCCCGTCACCACACCCAAGGCCGAAACCACGCCGCCCGCAGCCCCGGCTGCACAACCCGGTCCAACCGAACCGCCCCTCGCTGCCGCCTCGCTGCCAAGCCCATCCCAAGCGCCAACCGTCGGAGTCAACTCCGCCGCATCGAACCCGTCTGTCGCCCGCACAGAGTCGCCTCCGCAACGGTACCGAACGGCAGCGTCACTGCCGCCCGACATGCTTGAGGAATTGCTCAAGCGCGGCGATGCCATGCTCGCCCTGGGCGACATCTCAGGTGCGCGATCGATGTACATCCGCGCCGCTGAAGGCGGCAGCGCGCGAGCCGCCAGGCAGGTCGGCGAGACCTACGATCCGGCCTTCCTGTCCCGGGTCGGAACCGCCGGAATGTCCACCGACAGCGCCGCAGCCGCGACGTGGTACCGTAAAGCCATTGCGCTGGGCGACGCCGAGGCCGCCGCGCGATTGACCCGGCTCAGCGCCGCCAGCCCCTGATTCTCCGGAGGAAATCGATGATCCCGCGACGCGTATGGGTCCTGTTCTGCACCATTGCGCTGCTTGCTGCCGGCACGATGGTAACGCCTGCAAGTGCCGCAGTTCCGCCATCGGAGTCACCCACTGCGCGGGCCAATGCCGGCACCGTCGGCGTGATATCGGGCGGTGTTGACGGCACCTATATCCGCATCGCCGCCGACCTTGCTTCAGTGCTCGACGATGGGGATCAGTTGCGCGTCCTGCCCGTCATCGGCAAGGGATCGCTGCAGAACATCTCCGATATCCTTTACCTGAAGGGCATCGATATCGGGATCGTGCAGGCGGATGCCCTGGCATATGCCAAACGCCAGCAACTGTATCCCGGCTTCGAACGCAGCATCCAATACATCGCCAAACTCTACGATGAAGAAGTGCATATCCTGGCGCGCAAGGATGTTTCCCGCCTCGAGGATCTCGCCGGCCAGAAGGTCAACGTCGATGTTCGCGGCAGCGGCACGGCGATGACCGCCTCGGTGCTGTTCGACAGTCTCGGCATCGCGCCGGAACTGACCAACGATGATCAGGGAACCGCACTCGAGAAACTGAAACGGGGCGAGATCACGGCGGTCATCTACGTGACCGGCAAGCCCGCGCGACTCTTCGCCGGAATCGGCGGTGATACGGGCCTGCATTTCCTGCCCATTCCAATGACCAAGCCGCTGCTCGACAACTATCTTCCAGCCGAGTTCAGCCATACCGATTACCCGATGCTGGTGCCCGACGGCGAGAATGTCGAAACCGCCGCAGTAGGATCTGTGATGGCAGTGTTTGGCTGGCAGCCGGGCACTGAGCGCTACAACAAGGTCGCCCGGTTCGTGAACGCATTCTTCGGCAAGTTCCAACAGTTCCTTCAGCCGCCGCACCATCCGAAATGGAAGGACGTCAATCTGGCGGCCCAGGTGCCCGGATGGACGCGCTTCGCCCCGGCACAGGACTGGCTGCAACGACAGGCGCAGGCGGCACAAACAGCCAGTGCTCCGCAAGCCGGGTTCAACACGTTTCTGACGCGCGTCGGGGGACCGATCGGCAACCTGACTGACGCGCAGAAGGACCAGTTGTTCCGCCAATTCCTGGATTGGCAGCAGCATCAGCGCCCAGCGCCTTGAGTGTGATCGCTTGGGGCGAAACCGTCGGAACCGGTCATGTTATGGATCGCGAGCGAAGCGCGCGGGACGAAGCGGCCGCTGTGCACGCCGATCGAGGAGGCTCCCGCGCGAAGCGCATGATCTTCCTTACTCCTGCCCTGCTTCTCCGAGCCTCCGGGCCTCCGTGGTCAGACTTCCTTGCGTGCTTCTGAACTTCCCCATCAGGACCCGGTCGCATTGCTGATTGACACGCTCCGTGGCGATTCCGCCTCAAGCAATCGTCGCTCAGTGCTGCTGCCGATCAGCGCTTCGCTGCGAAGTTCCGCACCATCGAATTGAAGAAGCTGTATAGCGCATCGCCGGCAATCACGCCGGCCCCAAACACCTGCATGCTCTCCGGCTCGGCACGCGGCAGTCTTTCCCAGATGACGCGACACAGAATGCCCGCCAGCACCGCCCAACCCGCCAGCGGGAACAGGATCAGCAGACCCGTCGCCAGCAGCACGCCAAGCTGGCGCCGCGGTCCGCCGAGCCACTGAATGATCGCCCCAGGGATTGCCCAGATCAGCAGCGACCAAGCCACCTCCGGCGAGGCGCCCGCCTTGATGGTGGCCACGTACACCCGATCCACCGGGGCCACCAGATTGCGGGCGAAGAAGCCCTCGTATGAAACATACACCACGACCGCCGCCACAACGAACGCGAACATCGCCGCGATAAGCTGCTGCCGACGTCCATCGTGTTCGAACGCCGGGTCAGCGCCATTTCCGCGCAGCATGAACCCGGCTTTCAGGTCGTAGCCCATGTCGGCAAAAGCGGGCCCGGTGGCCGCCGAGAAACCGACCAGCAGCGCCAATGCCACCGGGGGAAATCCGATGAGCATGCCGATCACCAGCGTGATCAGCGCCACCGCGAAGGCCGGGAACCAGCCCGAATGCATTGCCGCAAGTCCGACAATAACCTCATGCACCAGAGCGGCGAATGCGGCATAGACGATGAAGCCGACCAGCATCCCGACCGACAGCCCGCCGACAATGCCCCCCGCAAAGGCGATCACCACCGCGATCGCCACATAGGCACTGGCCCCGAGCCCCAGTGACCGACGCACCTCGGCCGGCGAGCGCATCCCGCTTGTGGCGACAATTTCATGCCGCCGCAGGATCAGCAGCGCTACCTGCACCAACGCGACCACACCGGCGCCAACCATCATCCCATGCGGGATATACGCCTTGTTCAGGTCGCCGCCCGGCACCACTCCGGCGAACAGCGGATTGTCGAACAGCAGCCGGGAATAACCACGCAGCAGCAGGCCGATGCCGAACATCGTCAGCGCCCAGATATTGCCGATGAATGCGACGCCGAACGCCGACATCGGAATCCCGGCCAACCAGTTTCCGGCGATACCAAAAACCACTCCGATGCCCAATATGCCGGCCTTGCGGCCGCCTTCGTCACCGGCACGGATCGCCTCGGCGGCTGCGGCGCCGGGCGGCCAGGCACCGTCCGCCGGAAATATTTCCGAATCGAACAGCCGATACAGCATATAGCCGTCGATCAGCATCGCCAGGAACACGCCGAGGAACATCGGCAGGATCAGATCCGACCGGCCGAGCAGGAACGGAATGCCGATCGGCAGCAACAGGCTGTTGCCCGCTCCGAACGTCGCGGCCGAGATGGCGCTCTGGGCCAGGTTCTGCACATGGATCGAGCGATACCGCGCAAATGCCGCCAGCGGGATGCGTGCCAGCACCATGCCGGCCAGCGCGCCGATCAGCGATGTATTGGCGGTGATGCCGAGGGTGACAATAAGCTGCACGCCGATGATGGCGCCGACAATACAGAGCGGTGCGATAAGCAGAAACGCAGCGGGTTCGAAAAAGCGGGGATGCCGGGTGGGGTGTGTCGCGGTATGTGGAGCGCTGGTTGCGAGATCACTCATGCCAAACCCCCTCCCCTTAGCGGTCCTCGGCGGGAAGAGCTTGAGAGGGGCCGGGCCCTCACTCAGCCGCGCGACCCGCACTGAATGCTGTACTATACTCCCGATTCGCCACCTCTGCCGAAACGTACCCCTCCGCCACATCCCGCTCCACTAATTCCACAGCCCGCTGCCGTGGATCGCCGAAACCCGCTCCGCCGGCAAGCTGGATTTCCACAATCTGATCGGTCCGCGTTAGCGTAACCAATTCGCCCGTACCGCAATCATGCACGACATTGCCCGCCGGATCGAGCACCACGCCGCGCACATCCCCGCCCGC